>CAMTPC010000079.1 GCA_947074295.1 uncultured Bacteroides sp.
TAACACAATACTTTTAAAAATGCAAAACACGCAAAACCCCGCTTTGGTGTTCCCCGATACCAAGCCTCACTTCAACGTACTTGATGGATTGCGCGGTGTAGCCGCCATCATGGTGGTATGGTTTCATATCTTCGAAGCTTATGCCACTAGCCATCTGGACCAACGTATCAATCATGGATACCTGGCTGTCGATTTCTTTTTTATGTTATCAGGATTCGTAATCGGCTACGCCTACGATGACCGTTGGAAGACAATGAGTACTTGGGAATTCCTGAAACGAAGAGTGATTCGCTTGCAACCGATGGTGGCAATGGGCGCCGTGATAGGTGGAGTTTTATTTTATACGCAAGGTTGCTCCGTGTGGGATGTCACCACCGTAACTATCTTTTCACTGATTTTTGCCACATGTATCAATGCCTTTTTGATTCCAGCCACTCCGGGTATGGAGGTGCGCGGCTTGGGTGAGATGTATCCCCTCAATGGCCCTACATGGTCGCTGTTTTTCGAATATATCGGCAATCTACTCTATGCTTTATTCATACGTCGATTGTCCACTTTAGGTTTGGCGGTGCTAGTAGTACTAGCGGGTTGCGGATTGGCCATCTTTGCGATAGGAGGACCAACAGGTGATATCTGTGTGGGATTCCAGCTCACCGGGATGGAATTTACGGGAGGTTTCTTGCGTCTGCTATTCTGCTTCTCGGCAGGCTTGTTGCTGTTCAGAGTATTCAGACCTGTAAAGGTACGTGGCAGTTTTTGGATGTGTAGTGCAGTGATCATCGCTTTCATGGCTTTGCCACGTGTAGGCGGCGCTGACCATCTATGGATGAATGGTCTATACGATACCTTCTGTGTCGTGTTGGTTTTCCCCTTGATGGTCTATCTAGGTGCTTCGGGCACCACGGCGGGCAAGATGACGACGAAACTCTGCACTTTCCTGGGAGATATATCTTATCCGCTCTACATGGTGCACTATCCCTTTATCTACTTGTATTATGCGTGGGTGAAAAACAATGAACTGACTTTTCAAGAGTCATTGCCAGGTGCATTAGCAGTGGTATTGGGTAGCATTGCATTGGCCTACCTCTGCCTCCGACTCTACGATATTCCAGTGCGCAGGTACCTCACCAAATGTTTCATGCAGAAGAAGAAAGCCTAATATTTGAAACGGGTTATGATGATAGAAGAAACGCCTCGCATCTCCTTATGGAAGAATGCGAGGCGTCGTCTTTTTGTTATCTAATATAGTAAGCAAATAAATAAAGTCGCTTGATTAGAAGATACCGATATATGTACAATCAGAATCCAGAGCAGGCAGTGTGGCGCCTTTTTCAAAACCATCGGCCGAAGTCGATGCAGGGTCGAACATATAGATGTGACCTTCGCCAGTTACAGGGGCGAGAGCCATATAGAATTTGCCGTCTTCGCCAGTGATGCTATATTGGTATTGTTGCAACCAAAGATTTTCGGGTACATTCAGCTTTACTACCGACTTGTTGTAAAGGTCGATGCGAGCTACACTCCATGCACCAGCAGCAGCGCTATTGCCTAGTGTGTTGTCATAGTAAGGCAAGTAGCCGATGCCATTGCCCACGTAGAACCAACCATTCGAGCCTACTTCTACGCCAAGAAGGGCAGACAAATCCATCACATAGCTGTTGTCGTAGTCGCCGTTGCTGATCTTCAATATTTTAGAAGGAGCAGCCGTGATTTGATAGATATCTCCTTGCTCGTCAGCGTGTGCCACTGGTGTGCGGTAGCCTTGTGTAGAACCTTTGCCATTAGCAGAGCTGATCATTTTTGGATTGGTCAAAGATGGGTAGTCCACTACTAGAGTTGAAGCACTGTAATCAGAGGTGGTCACATTGGAAGCAGTAGCAGGGTCATACGAGCGTTTATTGAGGCCCACATAAGCTTTGCCGCCTTGCACCACTGGTGCGTCGATGCGCCATACGTGTAGACTCTTCTCATCATCTTCCGTAGAACGTGGCATGTCAAACTGCTCGATAGAGTTCATGCCCATCTCACCTAGATCCAATGATACTAGGTAGATCAATGCTTTAGTATAGTTGTACGTATTGTCTGCATTCATCTGATGCGATGTTGTGGCGTGTTGCACCATGGCATACTGATCGGTCAGCTTTGTCCAGCGAGGGTTTTCAGTACCGATGGCATACGACACATTGATACGTGTGTCCAATGTATATGATTGTCCGCCATTCACATCATATTTGCTGATGGTGCCACCGCCGTAATCGAGGCTGTATAGTATTTTGCCATCTTCCGAAGCGAAGATTCTGGCTGTACGTGTACAAGGAACTTCAAACCCAAATCCTCTGAAAGATACGGTTCCCGAAGTGATATCGCTCAACGCTTGCACGTATGTAGCACCTGTGCTGCCGCTCACGTCGGTACCCATAGCTACATTGAACCAAGTACGGCCTGCACCGTTTTCACCGTTGCCGCCATTAGGGTTGTCGTTCAACTCTACACTTTCACAGCTAGTCATGCTTACCATTGCGGCTGACATTGCCAGTAGGCCTAAGCCTTTAAGAAGATTACGTTTCATTTTAGTTTTTGATTTTATAGTTGATATTATTATTGTTTATTTTAGAAAATACGGTAACTCACTTTGCCATAGAAGGCACGTCCGGGCTTTTGTAGCGCCCAGTTGTCGAATACCTGTTCGTTGGTGATGTTACGTCCATCGAAGCTTAAGGTCAGCTTACGGCCTGGGAAGCTATAGCTCACCCCGCAATCATGTACCGCTTGCGTAGGGATGATAGCCTTTCCCGCACCGCCAAAAGTCTCCCAGTTGCGGAAAAACTGATGTACATAGTTGAAATAATAGCTCAACGTGATGCGCGATCCTTTCAGCAGAAAATCATCGAAACTCACCTCCAATGCGTTGTTCCAGGTAAAATAGGGTGCATTGCGCAAGCGGTTGCGATAGTAGCTATACTCATTGCCATTCTCGTCATATCGTTGATTGAAACGGGCATTGAAATTCGACAAATTAGTGATGAAGCTAATCATATCTTTATAGCCATACTTCAGCTCTACATCCACT
This sequence comes from uncultured Bacteroides sp., assembly GCA_947074295.1. GTDB lineage: Bacteria > Bacteroidota > Bacteroidia > Bacteroidales > Bacteroidaceae > Bacteroides. The sequence continues at coordinate 3,071 of CAMTPC010000079.1, forward strand.
CCTTTGCTCAACACCTTTCCCAAGTTCTCATAAGAGGTCATATCGGTAGCGGTATTGTTGCTCACCTTGCGGGTGATCATATTACTGATATCGCGGTAGAAGAAGTTGACGTCCAAACCCAACCAATGATCTTTCATCTTGAAAGTTCCCAGATTTAAGCCGATATTTAGGTTGATGCTTTCTTCAGGGCGCAAGTCGTATGACGATTCGATGTTTTGGCTGGTATTACCCAGTATTTCTGTACTCTCGGGCATGCGCAGAGCCTTTTCTCCAGACAGCATTAACATCACACGTGGCACTATTTCGAAAGAGAAAGCGGCCCCATAACCCGATTCGCGTGTAGTGCGGTTGACTACTTCGGAAAGTGTCTCATTGTTTTCGATATAGAAGTCTTTCAGCTCTACTTTCTGCGTGTAATATTTGTAGAAGAAAGATGACTTCAGGCGATCATTAAATAATGAGTTATTATAACTCACACCTAGGATGCCTTTCGTGAGATAACGGGTGTCACTCAGTTCGCGCTCCAGCTCAGTCAAGTAAGGATCATCCACATCGCGGCTGAAATGGTTGAAAAGATAGTTCACTGCCACGCGATTGTTGTTGTTTATCTTGTAATCGAGACTACCGCGACCAGCAAACATCTTCTCGATGTTCTTAGCATGGGTGGCATTGCCTGCCTCGCCACCACCTTTGTTCCATTGAAAAGGATCGCCATTGCGATCGGTCAATACTACGCCGTTCCAGTTGTAGATATCAGCGATGGTGTCAATCACAGTGCGGTTGGCATGCGAATAGGAACCATACAAGTTTACTGAAAGTCGGTCGAAGATATTCATTTTCTCATATTTCAGATTCACCATCTGTGATACTGTTTCTGAGCGGCGATTGCCATAGACCACTTCCATTGTAGCACCGTGCTGAATATCTTTATCCATATCTGATACCACTACGCCAGCAGTCAAGCGATCGGCCCATTTCAGTCCGGTGAAGCCGATATCGGCATTTACACCCATCGACTGGAAGCTGTCATGAAAGCGGCGTGCTGTGACGTAGCTCATGCGGCCCGATGTGGTAGGGTCCTCGACCACATATACTTGGTCGCCCCATACTTTATAATCATTGTCGGTATAGTTATAGAAAGCGCCACCACCTACAGTAAAACCAGTCTTGTTATTACGATAATGCCCGTTTACGTTGGCTTGGTGGGTATTGAACGAACCGAAGGAGTATGAAGCGGATAGGTTATTGCTCGATGACTTCTTCATGACTACGTTGATAGCGCCTCCCAGTGCATCTTCGGCTAAGTGGGTGGGCACTACACCTTTGTATACTTCGATACGCTCAATCAATGCGGGTGGAATGCTGCTCAGTGAAAAGGAATTTCCGAAATTGCGGATAGGCACTCCATCAATAAAGATGCGAACCGAGTTGCCCGTAAGGCCATTGATGTTGAACTGGGTGTCGGACCCCATTCCACCCGACTGGCGGATACGTATACCAGCTGTTCGGTCCAGTAAATCGGTGGTCTGGAGAGATTGAATGCTGGCCTTATTGGTTTCTACCATACCCACGGCAAAACCGAGCTCTTTCATCTTGCGCTCTTCGGTTTTTCCCATAATCACGACATCATCCAGACGAAAGTCCTTGCTTTCTTCCAGTGTAATAGGGATGCTAAGTGTAGGTGATTTGACTTGAATAGGTAGGCTGAACGGCTCGGCTTCGATGGTTTTAACCTCTAGAATGTGACTTCCGTAAGGCACCTTGTCCATTCGCCAGTTGCCATCATCGTCTGAAGTGGCGTATATTTTGCTTTTCTCGATATAAACGACTGCAAAGCTAGCGGGTCGCCCGTCTGGAAAATGAAGTGTACCTGTTAATTGCGACTTTTGCGCCCAGCCTGTTAGTGTGATTAGTAAAAACGATATAATTAGTCCGAATTTCATGTCAATATGTAGCCTTCGAGATGTTCTCATTAATTTTGCTACAAAGGTAGAGCAACTTTGAAGGGTAGTCAATCCCTATAAATAGCTAATTATCGGTGTGCTGAGTACTAAAAAATATGCAGTGAGATAGCTATTTATGGGGATATATTGGGCTAATAGCTATTTTTTGAGAAGATTTGGTTTGCTAAGTAGTTGATATATAGTGTGGTGTGGTGTGTAGGAAAGGTTATACCTATAAATAGTTATTGGGTTGATGTGTGATGTGCTTGTGGCTTTTGGAGAAAAGCCCGCAACATAGGTTTGGTGAGTTGCAGGCTTTCAATTAAATCAGATGATGGTGAAGAGGTAGAAGCCTTCTTCTTTCATTTCAAGGATCTGGATGTCAGTACCTCTTTGGGCTATCTTGATCTGAGGAAGTAGTTGATCGGCAGTGATACCATATTTGCGCATTGTATTTCCGCAAACATAGAAGTCTATCCCATTGTGTGAAGCTTGTGCTATCTTGCTTTTAATCTCTTCTAGCGAGGTGCTTTTCAGGATAGAAAGGATAGCGGTACCAAAAGCGATTACGGCTATCTTCTCCACCACTTCGGGATAGTGGTTGATGTTGTCAATGTCTTTCAATAGCTTTTCCCATTTCATGTCATCATTAAATGCATACAAAATCTTCTGTTTGTCCATATTCTTAAATTTTTAAAGGTTCTGTTTTAAACAATGCTTAAACTCTTTTCTTTGTTTGAAGCAGAAAACTATATTATTGTTATTTAATAGATACTCAGAATGTTTGCGATGTCCGAGGTGAAGTGCTGTGGTAAGCATAATTGGAATAGATGGAAAGAAGAAAGCGGAAACCTCTTCACAGAGACTTCCGCTTTTTTACATGTTTAGTTAGTATGCTATGATGTCCGGTGACATCTATAGGTTATTTGTTTTTTATCTTTCTGCACCGTCAAGGGTCAATACAGGTGATAGGGTGAAATTATACGATTTGTTACTGCTATCTGTACTTACTGATCCTTCTAATGTATCCTTTTCGTAATCGAAGTACAGAGTTCCATCATAGCTTATAGTGCTTTGGTCACTTTCCGTACTGACGAGTTTGAAAGTGGCAGCACCATTGATTTCGCGATAAAGGAAGGCAACGATGTTATATACTGTCGACTTTTCTACGGCCGGATAGGTGATTGTGATTTTCCCGTATGAATCGTCTACCGCATAGGGATAAATCACTGCATTGATCTTTACAGTGGTTTCATCTAATTCGGTTTCACCGCCCCAAACTCCACTGATACCTTGTGGAAAATCACTTTTCGCCATGCCAAAAGTGACATTGCCTACGGTGCTGCTCTCATCAAAACGAAGTAACAAGCGGTTGTTACCGATCATTGTGATAAAAGCGCGATTGGGCGTACCATCATGAGCCTCGCTGAATGTGATGATGCCTGTTTCACCATTTTGAGTCATTACTAAGCCTCCGAGCAATATCTCATAGTTGCCAGGACCATAGGTGACAGTGACACGGGTATAAACCCCACCCGTGGATATGGCATTGCTGCCTCCGATAACCATTTCGCATGACGTGTTGGTTTCTGTGTTGAGGCAATTCCATACACCTTCGGGTGCAGGATATGAATCATCGCCGCCACATCCTGAAAGAAGCAGGGTAAGAGCAATGATTAGCCCGTTGATGTAGGTATTTATTTTCATGATTATACGTATTTATTCTATTGGTAGTATATGATTGCGGTCATTTAATAACTTGCATTTCATATGTTTATCACCACTTGAAGTGCACGTTTTAGCAAACTGTTGTATAAATACTGAAACAGTCTGTAGCGGAAAAGGTTTAAGAGGCTTGTGTTAAAAGCCTCTTTCCTGTCTTGGTTTTCAGGTATGTAGTTCCAAAATGAAGCGACATCCACGTTTATAGGTGCTATCGAGAGATAAAGTACCATTCATTTTCACTGCCATCATATAGCAGATGGGCAGTCCCAGCTTGTCACCTTTCACGAGATTACCGCTGGCTTGGTTGAAGGGTTTGAAGAGGTTTTCTTGTAATTCGGGGGCAATTCCAGGACCATTATCTGTCAAGATGAATTGGAAGGTTTGTGCTCCACGCTTCTTGAACTCCATGCGGATGTTGCCTTCTTTGGTAAAGATTGCCGCATTGCGTAGCAAGTGTAGTAACACTTTTTCGAGATGCTCCTTATTGGCAGATACCTGCATCTTAGGTGTGTCAAAAGTCAAGTTCACGTCGGACATGATTGTTGGGCGCGTCTTTGCATCTAACTCCTCGAAGAAGTCTTTCAAATTGATGGTGTCTGTGGGATAAAGCTCGTTGAGTGAGTTTTCCAGTTGTGACAATTCCTTGATATGATCCAAGAACTTAAGCAGTGCCTGACTCTCTGCGATAATTGCCTTAGCATCATCCGGTGAAGTGGCTGAAATATCGCTGGCTGAATTCTGCAAGTGTTTCAAACTGGGCTCTATCTCATTGGTCACATTGGCTATGAAGAGGGTATGGCGCTGATTGCGTTCATCGCTAACTTGCACCATTCGTTTCATTTTCTTCATCTTGAATGCTGCTGATAAGCGTGCTAAGAATAAGAGGATGATAAGCACCAATGCTCCACCTAAGATAATGCATAGGAGAATGATATACCATTGTTTTACGGTTAGCTTCTCTTCTTTTTGGCTCAAAATTTCATTGACTTCATCATATTGAGATTGGAGCGTCTGAAATTTAGCCTCTGCAGCGGCATGATTCACGGAATCTTTCCAGGCAATATACTGCTTGTAGAGCTGCGTGGTAAATGCTGCATTATTGGCCTGTCGTGCTGCTGCGAATAGCTGGTTGTAGTAGCCTTCCATTTGCTGCGAATCATCGCTTCCCTGCATGCTGCCCAATTGCTGTAAGTATTTCTCTCCTTCGGCATACCGTCCGAAAGTGAAGCTATTACTCATCTTCTGCACCACCAGGTTTTTGTCTATCGAGTCACTGTTCATCTGTTTGGCAAAACCTTCCATGCGGTTCAGTTGCCAATTGGCTAATGAGTCGCGTTTGAGTTTTTGATACAGCAATAGGCGTTCACTGCCCAGTTGGTACGATAATAGAGGCTGAGGTTTCTTGCTCTTCTCTTCGGCAAGTACAATCACCGAGTTGATGCTTCTAAACAGATCGAATGCTTCCTTGTAGGCACGTTCGCTAATGTTAATTTCGTTGGCTTTAAGACCGTAAGTTACTGCCTGTGCATAATCGCCCATCTCTGAATAGGTGGAAAATATGCGCAAATAGGTGTCTCTCGCCCGAATGATCTGTTTGTTTTCCAGAGCTGTCTCCGCATTGGCTTTCAGTGTTTCCAATCTCTCGGCGCTGGTCTGTGCCAAGAGTGATAGATTCAATCCCAATAATAATGCAACTACCAGGATGAAACGATTCTTTAAAAGGGTTGTAGTTTGTAACATTTTCTTTTATTTCTGTCTATGTTTTTAGTATTTAAAGCTGCTGCCACCCAAGAACTCACGTAACAAGGAGGTGGGAGGTAGTTCTTTGTCTTTTACGGGTATGAAGTATTTGATAAACTTCAATAGTCTATAGGCTTCCGAGAATTCAGGACAATTCTGTGGGACGCTGCTCAAGATGGGTTCGGCATGCTCGCGAAGCACGGCAAGTTCAAAGATGAGAGCTGAGTTGAACATCACATCCGCATTCTCTTGATAGGGGAAGATCCATTTGTCTTCGCCAGCACGTACACTGGACCATCGTGATATGGTGTCGCGTGCCGAGTAGCCGCGATAGTTAAAATCGCGAATGATGCGGCGCAACAACCGGTTGTCGGTGGTAGGAATCCAGTTATGGTCATCCAGGGAGATGGTAGTGAGTGCCGATACATATATCTTGAACACTTTATCCTGTGGAATATGAGGTAATAACTGTGGATTCAAGGCATGTATACCTTCAAGGATCAATATAGTGCTCTTGTCTATCTTGAGTTTTTCACCATTATATTCCTTCTTACCCAGCATGAAGTTAAAGGTTGGCAATTCTACCTCTTCGCCTCGCATCAATGCCTGCATCTGATCATTAAATAGCTTCAGGTCGAGAGCGTATAGCGATTCATAGTCATAGTTGCCATTGGCATCGCGTGGAGTATCTTCGCGATCTACGAAGTAATTGTCCAGCGAGATGGGATAGGGGCGAAGACCATTAGCCATCAGTTGCACAGAAAGACGCTTGCTGAAAGTCGTTTTTCCCGATGAAGATGGTCCTGAGATTAACACTAGGCGTATAGGCTCTCCGTCCAGACCACGTTGGTAGATAGTGTCGGCAATCTGCACGATCTTCTTTTCCTGCAGGGCTTCGCCAACATTTATTAGGCTTGTGGCGAATCCTTCCTTACAGGCCACATTGAAATCGCCGGCGTTGTTCAACCCCATAATCTTGCTCCATTTCACGTATTCCTTGAAGACGTCGAGCATTTTTTCCTGCTTCACTACCTCTTCCAACTCGTTAGGATTTTCGCGATTAGGGATGCGGAGCAACATGCCATCCGAGTATTTTACTACATCGAATAGATGTATAAAACCTGTGGAAGGTAGCAGATTACCATAATAATAGTCCACAGTTTCACCTAACTTATAATAATAGGTATATATCTGGTCGGATGTTTGTAGCAGTTTCACTTTGTCCATCAAGCCTTGCTCGGCGAAGATGCGTACAGCTTCCTCTGTGTGGCATTCATAGCGATGGAATCGGATATTCTCATCGATGATTTCTTGCATTCTTTTTTTTATCGCTGCCACATCTTCCTCGGTGAGAGGATGTCCCAAATCCACATTGCAATAGTAACCTTTTGATACAGGATGCTCTACATGTAATACACCGCTCGGGTAAAGATCGCATATAGCCTTGTACATCACAAAGCAAAGTGAACGTACATAAGTGCGCATTCCAGAAAGATCACGTATGTCCAGAAACTCTACATCTTTTGCATGATAGACACGGAAACCTAAACCTTCGGAGCGATTATTGACCTTAGCGCTTACAACTTGATAGGGAAAATCGAGATTAAAACCATTATAAATATCCAAAAGAGAACTTCCAATGGGGAAATCTTTGTATTTATTGTTATTTTTGCAATATATTTGTAACGTCTGTTTCATAGTTGTTTCAGTATGATAAATTAATAAGTTGGCTAAAAATAAAGCATGAAAAACTTTTAAACAAACAATAACTAAAATAAAAATAAATGGAATATACCTTTTATGATTTTTTAAAACTCATTGGTGGCCTTGGGCTATTCCTCTACGGGATGAAAATCATGAGCGAAGGACTGCAAAAAGTTGCAGGAGATAGACTTCGCAGCATCCTCACGGCAATGACTACAAACCGCGTGACAGGTATGCTTACGGGCGTTTTGATCACGGCACTTATCCAGTCATCATCGGCCACTACCGTGATGGTAGTGAGTTTTGTTAATGCAGGATTATTGACGTTGGCTGAATCTATCACGGTCATTATGGGTGCCAACGTGGGTACCACTGTGACGGCATGGATCATCTCCATCTTTGGCTTTAAGGTCAATATGGCAGCGCTGGCCCTTCCTATCCTTGCTATTGCTCTGCCTTTCATTTTTTCAAAAAAGAACAAACGAAAATCCATTGGTGAATTCATCTTCGGGTTTTCTTTTCTTTTTATGGGGTTGGGTTTTCTCAAGGATAATGCTCCCGACCTCGGTGCTAACCCCGATATGTTGGCCTTTGTACAAAACTATACCGATATGGGCTTCATGTCCATTCTGCTCTTTCTTTTTATCGGTACCATACTTACCATGGTGGTGCAAGCCTCTGCTGCCACAATGGCTATCACACTTATCATGTGTGCCAATGGTTGGATCAGTGTAGAACTGGGAGCGGCTCTTGTATTGGGTGAAAATATCGGTACCACCATCACTGCAAATATCGCTGCCCTCACCGCCAACACCCAAGCCAAGCGTGCGGCAATGGCTCACTTGGTGTTCAATGTGTTTGGTGTCATTTGGGTATTGGTACTGTTTACTCCATTTATGTCTTTGGTCAACTGGGTGGTTGACACCTTCTTCTATACAGACAACACTGCTGTATTGGTTTCATATAAACTCTCGGCTTTTCACTCCATATTCAATGTGTGCAACGTATTGGTGCTAATTTGGTTTGTCAAGCTCATCGAACGTACGGTCTGCCTTATCATTCATCCCAAAGAAGAAGACGACGAACCCCGTTTGCGCTTCATCACCAGCGGCATGCTTTCGACTGCCGAGCTTTCCATTATTCAAGGACGCAAGGAAATCCATCTCTTTGGCGAACGTATCTATCGTATGTTTGGCATGGTGCAAGAGCTGTTGCATACGGATAAGAATGAAGATTTTAACAAGCTGTTCAGCCGCATCGAGAAGTACGAGAAGATCAGTGATAACATGGAGCTTGAAATAGGTAACTACCTGAATGAAGTTTCGGAGGGACGATTAAGCTCGGAAAGTAAGATACATATACGCAGCATGCTTCGCGAAGTAACGGAGATCGAGAGTATCGGAGACAGTTGTTATAATCTAGCGCGTACCATTAACCGTAAACGACAATCTAATCAGGAGTTTACGGAGAAGCAATACGAACATATCCATTTCATGCTGCAACTCACCGGCGAATCATTGAAACAAATGATTGTGACTCTCGAGAAGCCCGAACATCAGAAGGTTGATCTTAATAAGACGTTTAATATCGAAGATCAGATTAACAATTACCGTAATCAACTGAAGAGCCAAAATATTATTGATGTCAACAACAAAGAGTATGACTATCAGTTAGGTGTGTTTTACATGGATCTTATCTCTGAATGCGAGAAGCTAGGCGACTATGTTGTCAATGTAGTGGAGGCAGGTGCTGATGTAAAGGAGCGTCGTGCTGTATGAGATAAGCCTTAATTATAATTTCATCTACCACCAATGCCTGGAAAACAGTGATGACGGACACGTTTTCCAGGCATTGGTGTTTCTTTATCCTTCGTAGGGTTCAAAGTCTTCTTTCCCTACGCCACAAAGCGGGCAAGTCCAATCGTCTGGCAGATCTTCGAAGGCTGTACCCGGTTCGATACCTGTGGCAGGATCGCCCAATTCAGGGTCATAAACGTATTCACATACGGTGCAGATGAATTTTTTCATAATGCTTTTTATTTTGAGGTTTACAGATATAACAAAACTTTTTAAGATTTGTTCATATAGTTTGTCTCCTTCAATGCCTTGATTGCGAACTATGCATAGGAGGATAGCAAGTAGTGCAAGCGATGCATAAAACTTAAATTAAAAAAGATTAATTATCATACTATCGCTACTTTTTAAGTTGTACTTTTGCGCCCAAATTTATGATTCGCATGAAGCGGATTTCTAATAAACAATATTGTATCTCTGCTAAATAAAAAGCATATTGAGGAGATGAAAATTAATGGTATAAAGAATCTTTTGATAGATTTCGGAGGTGTATTAATCAACCTCGACCGCGATCGCTGCATACGCAACTTCAAACAATTGGGTTTCGACAAAATAGACGAAATGCTTTCCTTGAGTCATCATCAAGGTATCTTTTTGCAACAAGAAAAAGGATTGATTGCACCAGACGAATTCCGCAATGGTATACGCGAAATGATTGGTAAAGATGTGGCAGACGAGAAAATAGATGCTGCATGGAATAGTTTCTTGTTAGATATACCCGTGTCAAAACTGGAGTTGCTCCTTAAGCTGCGTGAGAAGTATGTCGTTTATTTGCTGAGCAATACCAATAAGATCCATTGGGATTGGTCGTGCAAGAATGTATTCCCTTATCGCGCCTTTCGCGCAGAAGATTATTTTGAGAAAATCTATCTGTCTTATGAAATGAAGAAGGCTAAACCTGATCGTGATATTTTCGAAGAGGTGATAGAAGATGCAGGTATTCTTCCCGAAGATACATTGTTTATTGATGATTCGGAGGCTAACTGTCTTATGGCTCAATCGCTCGGGATATCTACCTATACACCTGCCCAAGGCGAGGATTGGAGCCATCTATTTAAATAACCCTTCTTCTATATTTATATATAAAGCATGAAAATCATTGATCACTTGTATTCGGACACTGATGCTTATAGTGTAGCTACTATTGGCTTCTTTGATGGTGTGCATAGCGGTCATCGGTTCCTTATTGAACATGTGCGGCGCGAAGCCAGAATCAATGGGTTTTCATCAATGCTTATCACCTTTGCCGATCATCCACGCCAGGTAATGAATCCTGATTTCAATCTACAGCTTCTGACAACCAACAACGAAAAGTTGGAATTACTGCGTCATACGGGAGTCGATAAGGTAGTGACACTCAACTTCACGCCTGAAATGGCTAGTCTTTCTGCTCGTCAGTTTATGGAAGATATATTGTTTTGCAAATGCGGTGTTCGCCAACTTCTTATCGGTCACGATCATCGTTTTGGGCGTGGGCGTAGTGAAGGTTTCGAAGATTACTGCCGCTATGGCGAAGAGATGGGCATGCAGATCATACAAACAGATGCTTATCAGCAAGACGAAGTGCAAATAAGTTCATCCTTTATTCGTCAATGCTTACATGCTGGAGATATACTAAATGCCAATCGCGCATTGGGCTATGCCTACTATCTAGATGGCACAGTGACGGGTGGTTATCAGCTAGGGCGCAAAATGGGTTATCCCACTGCCAATCTTACTGTGGATCATCCCTATAAACTAATTCCTGCTGATGGAGTATATGCTACATGTGTCACTTTAGCAGATGGACAAAGATATGTAGGTATGCTTAATATAGGCCGTCGTCCCACTGTAGGCAATGATAGCCAGCGAACTATCGAGGTTCATCTGCTCGATTTTTCAGGCAATCTCTATAATCAGCACCTTCGTATAGAATTCATCAGCTTTATACGTCCAGAAATAAAATTCCCATCTATCGCCGAATTAATAGCTCAGCTTGCTCATGATGAAGTTGAGGTGCGAAAGTCGGTAATTCTTAGAACAGATAGTAATATTGATCGCCTAGAAACTCTTTGATGCGTTTCAGCGCTTTTGTGATTTGTCCTTCTACCGTCTTTACTGATATTTGTAGTGCTTCGGCAATCTCTTGATTGCTGAGTTGTTCATGTCGGCTTTTGATAAAAACCTCTCTGCATTTTTCGGGTAGTGATAAGACAGCTTCTTCGATGAGATGGTTTAGTTCGTCAATCTCCAATGTAGAGCATATCTCTGTCCGTAGATGTTCGTACTGTTCATTTTCCTCCAGCGAATAGCTTTCTTTACGGTCACGAAGAGCGTTGAGGCAGCGGTTACGTGCTGCCTGGAATAAATAGGCTTTTAAACTGATTTTAATCTCTATCTTCTCACAATTTTCCCAGATATACATAAATATGTCCATAGCTATCTCCTCAGCATCTTGCTTGTCTTTCAGATAAAAAAACATGTATCGGCATAAGGATTCGAAATAAGTGTCGAAAAGAAATTTAAATGCTTGTTTATCACCCGTTTGTAGTAGTTTTAACAATAGGATGTCGTTCATGTTGCGATGTCTTTCTGCAAAATTAGAAAAAAAAGTAGCAAAAAGTTTAATTCTGTGTAAGGGTTATGTGGATTTCTTGTGTCATACTAGTACAAACAAGTGAAAAATACAGCTGTAATGAAAAGAATTCCTTGGGATTTAATCATCTCAAAACTTAAAAACACAACCACGACCACAGAAGAAAAAGAATGGAAACAATGGATAGCAAAAGGAGATAATAAATTGCTATTTATTGAGATTCAGACACTCTGGGACGAGGTGAGGGCTACGGTGGTAGACTATAAAGTAGATACCGATGCCTGCTGGCAGGAACTGCAACGTCGCATGGCTGCCCGCGAAAAGAAAGCGGTAACGGAAGAACCGAAACCGCAGGTAGATCAACAAAAGGTGAGAAGTCTTAAGCCTGCGATGCGCCGCTATATAGCAGCCGCATCTATAGTGGCAGTGGTGTTTCTGGCCAGTGCATTTTATTTGGGTGTGAAGATTAGCGAAACCAGTGTGCTGGAGCAAAGCTACACCAACTGGGGAGGGAAGTCTGAGCTGCAACTGCCCGATGCAACGGATGTTTGGGTGCATACCAATACGACATTGGCATATAACACAGATTTTAAAAGCCGCAATCGTGTAGTGAAGCTTTCCGGTCAGGCCTATTTTGATGTTCGTCATGATAAGAAGAATCCATTTATAGTGGAAGCCGAAGGGTTGAGGGTAGTGGTACACGGCACAAAGTTCAATGTTGAGGCGCTGCCCGATTCGGAGGAGATTATCGTGAGCCTCAAAGAGGGATCGGTTTCTCTGGAAGCAAAAAATATAAACCGCTATATGCGCCCGGGAGAAGTAGCGGTATACAATAAAAAACATCAACAGGTGACAATCGATCGCGGTGATGTGGATTGGGCCATCTCGTGGGCCGATAACGAACGAGAATTTAATGATATGGGATTGGGAGAAATCTGTAGATATCTTTCGAAATGGTATAATGTGAAGATACAGCTAGCTCCAGGGCTAGAAAACAAGTATCAATATACCTTTAAGCTACGCTCTGAACCGTTGGAGGAAATCTTGCGCATCATGACGCGAATTCATCCGATAAGCTATTCATTCGATGAACTGAATGTACTTACCCTATCTGAAGACGACAAAAAGAAGAATTGATCAATCGATATAAAGTGAATCGCTATTTGCCCGATCCGGCTAGTTGGGCAAATGGCATCCAATACAAGAAACAATTTTAATCTTATAGTCAACGATGAGGAATATATGTAAAAACACCCTACTATTAGTAGCTAATAGTGTATGGACCATGGCTTTTTTGGTTTTTGTCGCGCTTTTTGTCGCTTCGTGTAATGATGACGATACAGAAGTAAAACGTGAAGGATGGATAAGGGTTCTCCCGATGGAGCTCAACTTCCCAGCCGCTGGTGGTAAGCAAGAGGTTTATCTTGTTGCGACCGAGGATGTGGATTTCGCGCAGCTAGAGTATGATGTTCTTGAGAGCGGAAAAGAATGGTGCGAAATTTCATTAGAAGAAAATTTGCTTAAAGTGACAGTCGATCCTACCTATTATGAAGAGCCACGTGCCACAATCATTTTGTTGACTTATGGTAATTTGCGTCGAGAGGTACCTGTGGGACAGGCTGCTTCCTCAGGTTCAGAAGATATTAAGATTAAGGTAACTGCCGCTACTGCTACTACCGAAGAAGTAGAGCAGGAACAGCGAGGTATTGTGAACACTTATGATGGTAACTATCTGACCTATTTCAACTCGAAATTCGGTGCATTCACGGATTGGCCTTTCCTGATAACTTATACGCTGCAAGACTGCGAAGCGTTGGATTATATCATCTATCACCCACGTACAGATACAGGTACAAAGTATGGTGCGTTCAATGAATTCGAGATATGGGTATCGACAGCCGAGGTGCCTGCTTTCACTAAGGTGAAGAGCTTTTCTATGGAGACCAGTTACACAGCCTCTACCGTCTTGAAACTAGACGAAACTGTACGCAATGTGAAGCAAGTGCAGTTTGTCATTCAGGCGGCACACAATAATCGTATCAGCTGTGCTGAAATGGAGTTTTTCCGTGTTAGTGAAAATAAATACGACTATACGAGAGTGTTTACTGATAACTC
>CAMTPC010000080.1 GCA_947074295.1 uncultured Bacteroides sp.
CCAAACCATCCGGGGTAGATGTGTACAGCATAACCGATATTGTCTCCTTCAATGGGGTTGACGGCAAAACCATTGTAAATAGATTGATAAGCCAAGCCTGGTATCCAAAGGATATTATTACAACCTTTATCACGCATAGCGTCAACAATAGACTGGAAATAGATTTTCAGATTATCGAAGTGTCCTTGCGAACGATTGCCATACGTCCCATCCGTTCCTAATATACGGATAGGCTCGTTGGCTAGTTCGAACATGATATTGGGGTGATTCTTGAGTTTGGGGTGCTGAGCTACGCATGTCCATACTTTTATCAGATATTGATTATAGTCATCTCCGACAGCAATGTTTTCAGGACAAACTCCAGGAGGGCGCATCACCACATACATCCCTTTTGATATGGCGTATTCGGCCATAGGAATGAACACATTATCGAGTGCTGCCTTGAAGCGATCAAAATCAAAGGCAGAAATATCATTCTCGCCCGAAACATTAGCACCGGGACGATTAGACCAATAAGGGTCCATGTGCATGCGCACAAAGTTCATTTTCCAACCCGCATTCATTATGCCGTCTATCATTCGCTTATTGTAGGATAAGCAACCATTCACATCATAATTGCTCCAATATTGTCCACGTTCGTTAAACCAGGGACTAAATGTTTGTGCATAGCCATGTAGCTTTACCACATTTCCATGCGAATCGACCAATTGCCTGCCTTCGACACGTAGCTCGGGCATAGCCATACCCTCCCATGCCATCAGTTGATATGGTGTGACAATCAGATAAAGCAACAAAAGCTTTTTGATTAAAAATCGAGAAATTGTTTTCATCGTTATTTCGTTCTATTTAATTAATAAAGTCAACATCGTTTCGGCATAGCGTTTACCCAACTCGCGATAACCAGCTGCACTGAAATGCAAATGATCGCCTATAGCTTCACATCCTTCGGATGAAATGACATGAGCATTTTCAATGATTTGCGGTAAAGTATTGATGATAGGGTTCATCCCATGACAAGCACCACCTGCTGACTCCGAAACTAACTCGCCTACCAAAAGAGGAACCGAATTTGGAGATAAACTTAAATCGGTAAGTAATGAGTTATATATTTTTTTCACTTTCTCTGGCCATTGTACTTCTCCTGAGTTTGATTCTCCTTGATGTAATAATATTCCCTTGATGACACCACCTTGTTGCTTTGCCAACAAAGCCAGTTCTACTAAACGCTGATAAGGATGGTTATCGTATTCCTTGGCCATATTTTTAAGCCAATTCGCCGATTCCTCTATATATTGCGCACATGCGTCTTTGTCAAAAAGCTCTATTCGGCAACCACCTACGGATACGTTAATGAGGCCTATTTGGATAGTACTAGGCAGACGATCTGCCATAGTTCGGCCAAAATAATCAGCCAACGAAAGTCCCGTGTGACAACGCACCATTGGCGGAACTGCTACACGCCAGTCTCCTTTGTTGAATTCATTATCTGGACAATCGACTGCTTGCATCACTTTGAAACGTTCATTTATATCATGCAGATCTTTTGTTTCGATTTTGGCATGCCCTTCCATATTTGACTGACCAAAACATAAGTAAACATGAAATTCGCCAGATAGTGTATCCACTACTTGCGGCAATGTATTTGTATGATTTTGTGCAAATACATTGCTCACAAGCATTAGAGTGAAAGAGAGTATTAGAGAGTGTTTTCTCATTTTATTATAGGTTTTAAATTCGTATTTTCCTTATTCGGCAAATTTCCAATAATCAAAATACATCAGTTTTGTAACTGGTTCGCCTTTTACGACAAAATAAACATCATGCAAACCTGTAGTAAGTGGTATTTCGCTTTCGACTAATTGCCAGCGATTATCACCACCAGTACGTGGCACTTTCAGTGTACATAGCAGTGGCCCATCTATGGCATCAAGTCTAGCCTCGAGGTAGACGGGAGCATTGTGAGCAGTACCAATACGGGCCATGAATTTCTGAGCACCTTTCTGACGGAAATCCACATCACGCACTTTTATAAAAGCATCGTTGTTCATTGCAGTGACAAACACACCTACCTCTTTATTTTGAGATGCTTTGAATCCCTGCGACCAAGCTATCGTTTCTGCTTCGTTTTTTATATAAGGATTAACTGTTGACAAACTTTTGGTGATGCCTTCCGTCATCTTCAATGGAACGACTGATCCATCTTTATTAAACTGAAGTTCTTCCACGCAAACAGAGCGATTGAATCCACCACCACCGGGGAGTGCACCATTGTGATAAAAGAAATAGGTTTTACCTTTAAAATCAGTCACACCAGGATGGTTGGTAAATACACCACCATCACGAGACATCACTTCACCACCCAGCTTCCATGGACCTTCAGGCGAAGTAGCCATGGAATAGCCAATAAATTCAGGTAATGGTCCACCTGGCCAAAACAGATAGTAAAGATCATTTCTTTTATAAAGCCAAGGACCTTCTTCGTACAATGTTGGCCTTCCTGCATCACCTTCTCTTTTACCGAAAGCTTCTTCTGTCATCGGTACAGCAACCACATTGCCACTATATGAAATCATATCTTCATTGAGCTTGACATAATAGAGTTTAGGATTTCCCCAATATAAATAAGCCTGTCCATCATCATCCACGAAAACGGTAGGGTCTATATCGCCCCAATCCGTCTGTACCAAAGGGGCTCCAAGTGGATCGTAAAAAGGCCCTAAAGGACTATCCCCTACTGCAACACCTATAGCAGGGCGACCATTTTCACGCGATGTCATCGGTACATACATATAAAATTTACCCTCGCGCTCTATACACTGAGGTGCCCAAGCATCCCCTTTGGCCCATTCAAAATCTTTATAAGACAAGATTACTCCATGATCGGTCCAGTTCACCATATCGGCCGAAGAGTATAGCTTCCAGTTGTTCATCTCAAACCATGTGGCATCATCTTCATCATGTGAGGTATAGAGATATACTCGATCATTGTAAACCATAGGAGCCGGATCGGCGGTGTACATGGTTTGGACTATAGGGTTCTGTGCCGATAGTAAAAAGAATGGAGCAATATAAAAACAGAAAATATAGGATATTAATATTCTTGATAAAGAGTTTTTCATTTCACTATTATTTATAAAGTTATTAAAGATATTTCGTTTCTATTATTTCGCATTTCGACTACACAAATATATTTTATATATAAAGAATGCCACGCTATTGATGTTACATAGTTTTTACTTTATGTACCCTATAATAAAATACGCCCATACAAGCTTAACTATCAACTATTTACAAAACATATTTAGATTTAAAAATAGATACACTATTATTGAGCCTTACTCACCATGGTAGTCAAGGGTATTCCATCTACTGAGCACCCTTATTAAATTATAGCAGTAAGGTCACAAGGAAACACATACCACAGGGATACAAAAAAACGGCACTCTCTTCACAGAGAATGCCGCCGATGCACAAATCAATATCAATTCTCTATAACGAGTATACTGATATTTTTTCTTTATATTTTTAATTTACTCTCCAGGAGTATAAATCGTCTTTCCAGCTAGACCATTCGCAAAGCCTGCATAGGCATGTTTGCGGTCATATCCTAAGGTCCATAGACCGATGGGCTCGCCACCTCGCCATGAAGAAGATTCAGGGCTATCGGTAGGCGCCCAATGCGTGATACCATAACGTTGGGCCACTGGGATAATCTCAAAATACTTTTTCACGATGAACTCATAAAGTTCGGATTGGGCCATAAGGTGTTCTTCTGTTGCATCTGCCGTTTTCATACTAGCGAGATTGTCTTCTTGAATGATACCCATATCTAGTTCAGTGATTTTAATTAGTTTACCTGTAGCTGCAAGGAGTTCAAACATCTTTATAATATTGTCTTCTTGCTGCGCAGCTGCTATAGGATCAAGTTTAAGGCTGACATGCATCTGCGTACCGATACCGTCAATCTTTGTCACGCCATCCGATTCCCAATACTTAATCATATCAATCAGACCTTGACATTTCTGGCCACCACCTTCGAGTCCATAATCATTGACAAACAATAGTTCATTGCCATTACCATGCTTACGAGCAAACTCCACAGCTTTACGGCCATAATCTTTACCCATATAATCTTGCCAATAGAATTCATCTGAAGAAAGATCTTTGCCCACACCACTCTTCAGTTGTGTTTGATCAGGCCAGTCAGACATCGGTTCATTGACTACATCCCATGCAGTCACATAATCTTTTGTAACTTCCATCATACCAGCTATCCACGTTTCGAGCGCATTAGTGATGATTTCATCTTTCTCCTCATCCGTCTTCACGATGATTTCGTCAGCCGTTCCACCATATCCCTCGCCCAGTTCGGAAAGGCCTCTTGTGGAGCTACCTCCCCAGCCTCCCCAAGCATCTATGCCGCTTTCGAAGTCGCCATTGACAATGACACTTCTCGAACTACCAGATGGACATAGAGTGACATTATCGATATAAACCTTACCGGCATAATCACCAAAACTGATTATAAACCTATCTCTATCCGATTTGCTGGCATAGGTAGAAAGTGTATATTCTTGCCATTCTTTGGTTACATTGAATGTGCCGAAACCATCCGATGAATAGTCTGCTGACGACTGAATCTCAGCGCGAATAGTACCATTTACTGTCGCTTTTACAACAAACTTCAATATATATTCGGTACCATTGTCTAGATAAGAGAGTGGATAGGCAACTTGCGCTTCCCAGAAATTGCCAGCTGTTGGATTCTCAAACCAATAAGCGTATCCCGGTGCTGCACCCGAGCTATATCCTTCGCCGTCTTCTGAAAGACCGCGAGATGAACTTCCACCCCAGCCTCCCCAGCCAGTAGAACCATTTTCAAAGTCGCCATTGGTAATTATACTCTTTTTGCTATCCGCAGGACAAAGCGTCACATTATCAATGAAAACCGTTCCTTCATAATCTCCAAAGCTTATAATAAATCTATTACGGTCAGTTTTCGAAGCAGTGGCGGTCAATTCATACTCCTGCCAATCTTTCGATACATTAAAAGTACCAAAACCATCGGATGAGTAGTCTGCAGATGATTGAATTTCGGCTCGAATAGTACCATTATTTGTAGCTCTTACCATGAACTTCAACACATACTGCGTACCGTTATCTAAATAAGGATCAATATCAAAACATACCTGCGCCTCCCAGAAATTACCCGCTGTAGGGTTAGTGAAAAAATAAGCATGACCACCATTGCCACCACCGCCTGTTCCCGGAACTACTTCGTCTTCTATGATTGTGTTAAGATAAGTAGCATTTTGATTGGCGTGCCAACAAAGGGTATGTCCATAGATAGTAGTACCGGCAGCCTGCGCCGTTTCCACAAAGTTTTCGACTGTTGAAAAATCCATGGCACCACTATTTTGCACTATTGCCATGTGCTTCATTTCCCAGCCTGCCGTCATTTCATCATAATTAGCATTTGTCAATCTATAAACAATGTTCTTCGAATTATAATCGCCTACTGAAACACCGGTACCCAACTTAAAGTTGGGATTTACCGTGCGATCCACATAGCTTTTTAGAGCATCATATCGATTGACATACTCCATGGCCGCTACACTTTCGGGCTTGCTCACCTCATAAGTCAGCACATGCTCATCCGTACACGAGACAATGGCTGCAAGCGCCAAAGCCAGTGGCAGTATTTTCTTATATTGTTTCATGTTATTACGTATTTAAGGTTATTTTAATACCACATCAAAAGTTTCGAGTGAGATACCACGATCGCGTACCACTAGCGTATCTTTCGTTGCATAAGTCACATTATCTAAACGTATCTGATAATCGAGATAAATGGCATTTCTATCTTTATTGCCCCAGCTCTTAATCTCTCCTTTCTCTACGAACTTACCCGATCCAGTGACATTGCCTTCTTCAGACGCTACTGTACAGTTATTATTGTCATCAAAAGTCAACAACAGATTACATGTAATACCATTTACTGTAACAGGAAAGATGGCTGTTTTGAGAGATTTCGTAGTCATCGTACATATTTCGTCGTTTTCCACAAATGTCTGGCGACGTGTCACTGTCTTATTTAAAGAAGCATCGCTGTTTCCAGTAATCACATCTACTCCACGACGCAAATAGGTAGCATGCCATGCATTGATATATTTTATCGCAAAAAGCGTATAATCTTTAGGTACTATGCTCCAATCACCTGCTACACAACGATTAGGGTTATCAGCTACAGGCTTGCCGCGCAATACCGAATCAGCATTCTGGACTTCTCTAATCACCAAAGGAATCACATAGGTAGTGGTTAAGGCATTGGGGTCAGCAAAATAAGCGTCTGTCAGTTGAACCTCAACACCACCCATCACATTACCCTTAGGAATAGTGATACGATTAGAAGCTAGTGTGTAATAAGATGATGGCATAGGCACAACATCTTCACCCGAAGATTTGAATGTAAGATTATTGCATAATGTATTGTCTACATCAAAATCCACAATTACATTCTTTGTATTACTATACACACCGCCCATTGTAGCCATGATCTTACATTTCTTCAGGTTGTCTAATGAAGTATCAAATATGTCTTCGCCCATCACTAGAGTACGGACTGGTGATTGATAAGCAAAATAGACAGTAGTATAATCGAAATCATCGAATGACCAGTCTTGATTATGACATGAGGTCAGTGCCATTCCGATGATTGATAGTGTAAATAAAAGCTTTTTCATTTTCATTGATTTTAATTTGTACATCCTGTTTTATCTCCATCCCTTGTTTTGGATGAGTGCATCAAACTTCAACACCTCGCTATAAGGAATGGGACCGAAGTTCATATAATCTTTGTATTCTCTAACTTCTACCGCAAGAGTAGGATCGTAAGTGTTGCCAGTAATAGACATACCACGAACAGACTCGTTCAGGTCAAGCTGCCAACGACGAATATCCCAGAAGCGGAAACCTTCAAAACAAAGTTCCAGACGGCGCTCATTGCGAATGAGTTGACGCATAGCATCTTTATCGTTCTTAATGGATTCAAGATATGCATGATCATTATCGACTCCTACCCCGGCACGTTGACGAATAGCTTTGATAACATCATAGGCCGAATAACCATGTGTACCTGCGCTTGTTGGACCATAAGCTTCGTTAGCGGCTTCGGCATAAGCCAGGAAGATTTCGGTATAGCGCATACGTGCTTTATAATGTTTCTGATTGTTCACAGATGAGGGGTTGAGATTTACATCCTGACGCATCAATTTGCGCATATAATAACCTGTGCGTGTAGATGTCTCTGTCTTATTAAGTGCATCATTATTAGTACCATCTATGGCTGTTGTGATTGTCGTATTGCTAGAACCTGCAACACTACCATTGTAAACAATGTAAAGACCTAGACGAGGGTCACGATTAGAGTAAGGATTAGCTGGACTATAACCACTTCCCAATACGCTTATAGGATAACCATTGGCCATAGGGAAGGCATCAACTAGGTTTTGAGATGGGTTAAGGCGACCGCTACCATAAAGTGTTGGAGGGAAGTGTTCGGATTCGAGACTACTGCTACTTTCGGAACCTGTACGCCAAAGAATTTCAGCAGGATTAGCACCTGCTTTCAACGATTCTATCTCACTATTATTACAATACCAAGTATTTCCTGTGTTATCAAGACCACTCACTCCACCAATACGATCGAGAACAGAAGCAGCATGCTGAGCAGCCTCGGCCCAAGTAATTGAAGTTCCACTAGTGAAAGCAGGACTCGCACCCAACAAAGATGCTTGAGCTCTGATACCTTCGGCTATACGTGCTGTCATACGTAGCCCCATATGGTCACCAAATACTCGTGTATACTGTGCAGCCGTTACACCCGCATTTCTATATTTAGCAGGCACATCTGCATCCCTTGAGAGATCGGCAAAATCGAGTGGCAACAAGTCCATAGCCATATCTAAATCAGCATAAATATGTTTTAAACATTCGTCAAACGTCGCACGAGGTTGATTAAAATTCGACGAGGTCGTTTCTGGTTCAGTCAGCAAAGGAATACCCATTAATTGGCCATCTTCTGTCCAACCACCATGAGCTTGCAGCAGATAGTACATATACATACCGCGTAGTCCATAAGCTTCGCCTTTCATTCGATCATTGAACATGCCAGCCACTAATTGATCATCCGCCCAGTTTACATCATCAGACTTTGATAAGAATAAATTCAGATAATGAATAGCTGAGCGACAGGCAGTCCATCGGTCCATCGGATTATTATCGGCAGCCCAAGATCCAGTAGCCATCTTTCGATAGCTATTGGAGTTATTGTTAGTAACTGCATCATCGGTAGCTACATCATTGAACGACCATGAATCAATAGGGATACGAGTATATCCATTGGCTAAAAGTCCTTGTGCATAGCTTGCATTGTTATAAATATAGTCGATATCCAGGTTGTTTTCAATTTGCGGAGTGAACATATCTTCGCAACTTACAAACAATAAAGATATAGCTAGAAGTCTTATACTATTTTTCATAATATCTTAGTTTTAATACTGTTAGTTAGAATGTAGCCTTAACACCTAGTCCGTATGTGCGACACTGTGGTGAGCTACCGATGCTCATTTCCATATATTCGCGTTCTTTAGCAAATGTCCAAAGATTGGCTGCATATACATGAGCCGTGAAACCTTTCACAAAAGTATTTCTAAGGATACTCGATGGCATTTCATAAGACAGTTGGATTTTTCCAATATCAAAACGATCTGTCTTATATAACCAAAAGTCAGATGATTGGAAGTTATTGTCACCACTTAGTGTTGTCAAACGCGGATAAGTCGCAACGTCTTTAGTTTCTTCGGTCCAACGACCACGAACCACTTCCGAATATTTACGATCACCATATACCCACTGGTAAGTATTGTTTTTGAAGCTCTTAGCACCAAAATTGCCTGTAAACAAAGCAAAAAGTGTAAAATCTCTCCATTTAGCTGTTAGGTGAACACCCATCGTGAAAGGAGCACCATACCAACCACCACTACCTAAATAGACTTGGTCTTTTGAGTCGATAACTCCATCACCATTCTGATCGATATACTTGATATCGCCTGGCTTAACAGTACCATAGCTTTGTGTCGGTGAATTGTCAATATCATCTTGATCACGGAAAAAACCTGCATTTTGCAAACCAAATAATGCATCTAAAGGACGGCCTTGGCGATTCTGATATTCAAATTCATAGTTCTCGTCACGTTTACTTGCCTTATGTTTCAAATAGGTACCAGCGACACCTAGTTGAAGGTTTACCTGTCCAATCTGTTTATTCGATTGTACATTAAAATCTAGACCGATGCGTCTGTTATTATTGTAATTTACATAAGGGACGAATGAAGATTCAGGCCAATATGTAGAAAAATAATTGGGATAGATTGTCGATGGCAAAGTCAATAAGCCATTCATCTCATTGGCAAAGAAATTCAAATCTACACTCAACAAACGATTCCAAAATGAACCAGTGATTCCTGCATTCACCTCTTTGCGTTTTATAAAGTTCAAGTCTTTATTCTCGCCACGACGAGCGTCAAATGATTGCTCTACAGCGCCATCACACCATCCCCACCATGTACCGGTAGAAGTGTAAATATTCTGATACATATAAAAATCATTGATATCAAGATCGGTATGGATAATACCTGCAGATGCTGATATTTTTAAATCATCTACGACCGATGATCCTTTCAAGAAATCTTCATTACTCAATCTCCATGCCAATGATACGGTAGGAGAAAAAGCGTTGCGGTGACCAGGAGCCAATTTAGCTGAATGAATTTCGGCACCACTGAAATCAAAATAGTAACGATTATCATAATTATATGTCAACTGAAAACCAAGATTAGCATTTGCCACATTATGATATTGAGCAGAAATAGACTGTTGATAACCTGCAGCTAGAATCATCGCGGTCACATTGTGACGTGCTTTAAAAGTGCGTTCGTAATTAAATTGTCCAGAGAAGAAAATGGTCTGACGGCTATAACTACCACTGATATTCTGCGTGCCACTACGCTCATCTTTACCGTATTGTGTAAGACTTGTAATCAAATCTTGGCCGGCATAATTGTTCCATGTAGCCTCATAAGTGGCATAACCATTCTCAATAGAAGTATTATAAGATGTATCATAATCGATAGCTAATTGAGCTTTGAAAGAAAGTCCCCTCAAAACTTGATCAAGTACTAAGTTAATACCAGCATCAAACTGAAATTGACGGCTTGTATATTTACTATTTCCTGCTACATACATAGCAGCAAATGGATTCGTCTGATCGAGCTGTGTACCGCCTAAAAGATATTTACCATCAATGAGATAACCACTATTATTAATCAGTGTCATTGAAGACTCATCAGAAGCCTCGATAAAACTAATAGGAATCAGTGGTGAAACTCTATTGGGTCGGAGTGTAGATGAACTACCCCAAAAATTAGCGCGGTCACCTTTACTATCATAGAAAGTAGCATTGGCATTCACCCACCCTGTCACCCAACTATTGAGGCGATAATCAATATTACCACGTACATTTAAACGATTGGTCCGATTATTCTTTCCTTCTCCGAAATTGATGAGGTCATCGGTAGTTGCCCATCCTATATTAGTATAGAAGCTAGCATATTTACCACCACCTGAGAATTCGGCTATCACATTAGTTGTGTTATAGACTTTCTTTAAATAGTCAGACGAGAAGAAATCCACATCAGCATAGCGATAAGGATTAATCCCTGAGCCATGGTTATAAATATCAGCTGCCGAGTAAAGAGGGTCAAGACCATCATTAACACGAGCTTCATTATAAAGTGTCATATATTCGGCTGAACCTAGATATTTGGGATAACCTTTCGGCTGATTAAATTCAGTATTAGCACGCACGTTCACTGTCAATCCTTCTGAAATCCCTCGCTTTGTAGTGATCATAATAACCCCTTTGGCAGCTTTACTGCCATACAGCACAGATGCTTGTGCGCCTTTGAGGAAACTGATTTGTTCGATTTCTGAACTCATCACATTATTAGCGGCACGAGGCACACCATCCACCAGAATTAAACAGTCATCCATTCCCCAGAGATTACCAGTGAAACCACCAGTAAAAGCATTCATCCCACTTAAGCTATATGTAGTATAATTTTTATCTAAAAGCTCCGGAATGTTGACAACAGAAACTCCACCCACAAGGTCATTCTTGTCTATCTTGCGGAAAGCTACCTGCACTGTCTCGCCATTCTTTGCATCCAATGAATCTATCTCAACCAAATCATATTGTGCCGACAGACACATGGGTGAGAAAGCTAACATTGCACACATGACGATTTTAGTTTGTATATGTTTCATTGCTTTTTCTTTTTTGTTTTAAACATATTGATTTAACTGTATCAATTACCATCCTGGATTTTGAGAGAAGTCTTCATAAAGTGTTGTATCGCTCTCTTTCAATGGGAACCAGTAATGTTTGCTACTGAAATTGCGGGTAAGGATTATTGATTCGGCAAATCCTGAAACTTGATTTTGAGTAGCATCTTCATTATTAAAATCACCTGCACGAGTGAATTCTTGAGATGTTTTAATAGTATATGGATATTCGGTCAGCAAAAGCCAACGGCGTAAATCATTGAAACGATGCCCCTCGAAAGCCAGTTCTACGGCACGCTCACGACGAAGTTCGCCCATGAAAGCATTCAATGAACCAGTATATTTGGCGTTTATCGGATCTATTCCTGCACGTGCACGTATAGTATTCACAGCTGCTTCGGCAGTCAATACACAATTGGTTGATTTTCCTGTTGCAGAGCCGGCATATTGTGCAGCAGCTTCAGCATACATCAAATACACATCAGCTAGACGCATCCAACTCAGATGAACATGATTGGCATTACCATAACCATAACCATCATCATATTTGTTACATGTCAATGGTATGAACTTATAAAGCAAGTATCCCGTACGGCTACCGTAGTTTAGATCACGGAAATTGCCACTGGTATAAAGATTCGCATAACGGTTGTACTCTGAATCAGTAGGCATAGAGCCTTGAACCACTTTAACGCCATCATAAACAATATCATGATAGAAGCGTGGATCACGATCTCTCCAAGGGAAATTCTTGTTGAACCCTGATTCGGGATCATCCAAAGGCAAACCATTTGTCATACCATAATAAGCTACATAGTTGGCTGTTGGTAATGAAAACACCCCACCGTCAGTTAATTCTCTTGTCTGAAACTGCTTACTTAAGCCCCAGTTTGTACCATTTGGCTCGTAAGAAGGCCCGCGAAAGATAGCTTCTGTTGAACCTGGCATCAACCAGTTTTGCTTATTAGTATAAAATAAGTCAGAGTATTTTTCAAAGGTCACTAAAGAATACTGAGTTTGGCCACTTTCTACTAATGATAGCAGTTCTCCAAAAGCCTCAGCAGCTTGTTTACATAAATCTGTATTATATGAAGTACTTCCTGTTGATTCTTGATTCATCAATGGACTAGCTGCCCAAAGTAAATTCTTTCCCAAATAGCCTAATGCCATTATTTTGTTGATACGCAACTGATTCTTACCCAATGTACGTTTACCAGCTGTAGTATTATCCCAGTCAATAGGCAATAGCGAAGCCGCTTTGCGAAAATCTTCAGAGGCATGAGCAGCAGTTTCATGATAATTCAAACGTGGCAGTCTCAAGGTCTGATCTGAAGGTAATACTTCATTTATATAAGGCAAACCACCCAGATATTGCATCAGCTGAAAATGAAACCATCCACGAAAAAAATACAGCTGTCCCTCAACAAGACTTCTTTCTTCATCGGTAGCATCTGTCATTTTACTTAAGTTTTCTAAACCCATATTAGCTTTACGGATGCCATACCAAGCTAATGTATACAATGATTTAGAGAAGCGTTCATCATTTTTGGTATTATTGGAGCGGCGATCTAACCAGCCCGATTGCCAACTATCATGTTCGGATTGCCATCCCCAAAAATCACCTAAGTCAACTTTATAACACATGTGATAATCGATTCCGACATTCATGATTTCATCTTCCCCCCAATTAAAAGAATTTGTCCAATATCCTTTTGCAAAATCGGGGATACAATAATACAATTCTTCAGTAAATCCTTGGAAATTGGTGAAGTTCTTAAAAGCGTCAGTACTCGATATAGAAGAATCAGGAGATCTGTCCAAATAATCAGTACAAGCGGTAGCGCCAGCCATGATCAAAGCAAGGAGTCCGCATTTTATGATTTGAGTATATTTTTTCATTATTGCAAAGTTTAGAGAGAAAACTTAATTCCGACGTTTACACGTTTCATCGTAGGATATGCTCCTTGAGAAGCCAAACCAGTACCAGCAGTATTAGATTCACGGTCATCAGGCATACGAGACCACATCCATAGATTATTACCATTTACAAACAAGCGCAAATCACCTAGGCCGATTCTTTTTACCCAACTATTAGTGAATGTATAGCCTAGCTCAACATTTTTCAGACGTATATAAGAACCATCATACATATAACGGGTTCCATTAGCAAAACCGCTAGGTGTAGAGTTCCAGCGTGGCATAGGCACATCTCCATAACCCGACTCAGCATTCCAATATGATCCTTCATCAAAAGCTACGTTCAACTTACCTGAAAATGTACTGAAAGATACATAACGATTCACATTGGTCACACCATAAAATTGCACAAAACCACTGAATCCTTTCCATTCGAAACCAAGCGTTCCATTATAAGTATTTTGCGGTGTACCCGTATAGCCATAAGGCACATTATCATTGGTATCTATCACACCATCGCCATTGAAGTCGATAATATTAAAACCACCAGGAAGTTTCTGGTTATCCATTGTATTGTGCTGTGTACTACCATAAATCTCATCCCAGCTATTGATATATCCGTTATCTATATATGAATGAGCTTGCCCGATGGCATAGCCTGCGTTCTTCTTATAGCTAGCCAAGAGATCCGCATCATCATAGTTCAGGATCTTATTTTCGGCATGCGTCATGTTAAAGTTTGCCCACAGACGGAATTTATTAGCGAACATATAGTTAAAGCGAAGTTCCACTTCATATCCCTTTGTGCGCACTCTACCTAGATTAGCTACCGGAGCTGTAGCGCCAAAGTAAGAAGGAATAGCACGATTACCTCCTGCTACAAGGATATCAGTACGTTTATCATTGAATATTTCAACAGTACCTGCCAAAATTCCAGTAAACAATGAAAAGTCTATACCCAAGTTCTTTTTAACAGCCTTTTCCCAATGTACATTGGAGTTTCCAATTATATTCTCATAATACCATGTATAGGGACTTCTCTCATTTTGCATTGGGTTCAATCCCATCAATGCTGTTGTACCATAAGCCCACTGTGTTTCATACAGCCAGCGTCCTACTACATTATCATCACCAATTTCACCATAAGATGCTCTTATCTTCAGCATATCTATCACCTTGCGGACAGGTTTGAAGAATTTCTCTTCACTAATCATCCAGCCGATAGCTCCAGAATTGAAGAAATGGAAACGATTCTCTTTACTAAATTTTTCCGAACCATTATAAGCGCCGTTGTACTCAAAGAAATATCTATTAGCATAATCATAGGTAACACGAAATGCCCAGTCCTCGCGATAATGCGAAAATTCACTTCCTGTTGCACGTTCATTGCGGTTAAATACTCCCATTGCAGCAATGGTGTTCTTACCAAATACACCCGACCAATTGACTTGTGCTTGATAGAAGAGATTTCGCACTGTCATCCAGTTTGCAACCGAACCACCTTGGGTAGTCCACGCAATGTTTTCTTGAAAGTCAAATTTGTTATAACCATCAAAAGCTTGCTTATAAAACACCTCACCTGTAGCTGGATTAATCCACTTGTATTGAGTATCGTTATAAAGGTCATTAATACCACGTCCAGTTTCAAGAAATGTATTATCCCAAGAAATAGTACCTCGCACATTTAAACCTTTCAGCAAGAAACTTAGATCTTGTTCTAGAGTAAAGTCAGTATTGATACGTGTTGTAGTTTTCTTTTCCACCCCACTCAGTGCCAGATTAACAACCGAGTTTGGTGCACCTTGTGTATCATTAGGATAATAACCCCAACTACCATCCGAATAAACTGGAAGAAAAGCATCCGAAGGTGTGGAATATGCAGCTTGCCATAGTTGTGTTGCTCCATACGAATCGTCTGAAATGTTCCAAGGTGTTTTTCTTACACCGTGTGATCCTGATATATTTGTACGAAGCACAGTGGTTTTCGTCAAGTTAAAATCCAAGTTACTACGCGCATTCACACGATTATAGCCATAGCCTGCATTATACCCACGTTTATTATCCCATTCACGGAAAAGGTCACCTTCATGAAGATAATCTACCGCAGCAAAGTATCTCACATATTTTGTACCACCCGAAACATTAATATTCGCATTATAAGACATAGCATGATTCTTAAACAGAGCATCTGTCCAATCCACATTAGGATAGCGTTCATATTCTTCAAGTGTAGATTGACTACGATATTTTTCAATCTCGGACACGGGCAATATGCTATTCCATGATTCGGGTGCAATACCCAATTCATTTTCGATGGCTGCATTGCGCAGCATCAAAGCATCATAAGCATCATATTTCCCGGGGAGTTTAGACGCCATTTTGGTTGTCATATTGACACCAATGTCGATTTTTGCTCTACCTTCATTACCGCGTTTTGTCGTTATAAGTATAACACCATTCGCACCTTTCACGCCATATACAGCTGTTGCAGATGCATCTTTTAGTACAGATATAGATTGCACAGAACTGATATCCACACTATTCATTGGGCGTTCAATACCATCAACCAGAATTAATGGATCACTATTATTCCATGAGCTGACGCCACGAATCACAATCTTAGGTTGCTCTTCACCGGGCATACCTGTACTAGCTGTAGTAATCACGCCGGGCAGATTACCTGTAAGCGCAGCACCTATGTCTGACACACCACCTGCACGTTCAAGTACCTTACCCGAGGTTTGAGTAATCGCACCAACAACACTAGCTTTCTTTTGTTGACCATAACCTACAACCACTACTTCTTCCAACTGCTCAGCATTATCAGCTAAAGTGATCTTTAGTCTGCTACTACTATTCGCTACAACTTCTTGTGGAATCATTCCAATAAACGAAATCACTAAAACAGATTTCGCATTAGGAACAGTAATTGCAAAATCCCCATCTATATTTGTTATTGTACCTATTGTTCTATTTCCTTTTACTGTTATCGTCGCACCAGTAATCGGATCTCCGTTGTCATCCACGACAACTCCTTTAACTATCACTCCATTCTGTGCCATAATAGGCATACAGATCAGAAGCAGCAAAAGAAATAGCAAAGGAATCTTTTGAGTTTGCTTTTTGTTATTTTTCATTTTTATTAGTTTAAGACATGATTAACATTCTTCTTATCTTCCTTTCTCAATTTTAGGATGTGTCCTCAACTATCATCTATTATACATTTCATAGCATTTATAATTATAATAATAGAATAACGTCATAGATAAACTCTCGTATAAGAATAATTTTCGATCCATCGCGATAATGGTATACATTTTATTCCATTTAGAGACTTCAATACATTAGAAGTAATTACAAGTAACAAGG
>CAMTPC010000081.1 GCA_947074295.1 uncultured Bacteroides sp.
AGCCCTTAACCCCAAAAAGAAAACCTTGAAACCCCTGAAAAGAATGAAAATTCCCCACCGACATATCCGCCCTTATCGATTGCTATTACTGAGCCTTCTCCTTGGCTTGGCCCACTGCCTCGATGCACAAACCGTGCGTCGCTATGTAGATGCCAGCAAAGCCAGTGGGGGCAACGGAACATCGTGGGCTACTGCCTACAACTCTGTACAAACCGCTATTGATGTGGTATATGCCGAGATACAGAGCGGGACAGGTACGGGAGAGGTTTGGGTAAAAACAGGAACCTATAGTCCCACCACGCTGATCGCCGAAGGTGATACCAAGAATGCTTCCTTTATCATTCGCGAAGGGGTGCAACTCTATGGCGGATTTGCCGGTACCGAAACGAGTATAGCCGACCGCCCCAAATCCACGGAGACATCCTACCGCAACTATGGTTGGGCTTTCGCCAACCAATCCGTGTTGACGGGCGATCTCAGCACAGCAGCCCATTTTACCTACAACCCTGAAAAATACGAATATACCACTCAGTTCGTCAACAACGTCTATCACGTGGTGTGGTTTGCCACCAAGGGTTTCGACACCACCACTAATGCCGCCAATGCCTTGAGCAAGGAAACCATAGTAGACGGATTCGTGATCATGCATGGCAATGCCGCCAACACCAGTGTGGGCTATCATACTAGCCGTGGAGGGGGCGTGTATCTGGTAGATGGAGGGGTGTTGCGCAACTGTCTGGTGCGTCAAAACCGTTCCACCGAATCGGGTGCGGGTGTATTTGCCGACAATGGTGGGGTGATAGAAGACTGTGCGATTGCCGAGAATCAATGCGAGGGCATCAATATAGAATATGGCTTTGGAGGTGGGGTGACACTTTACAATAAAGGGGTGTTAAAAAACTCCTTGATGATCAATAACGTGGCTCGCAACGGAGGTGGTGTGGCACTCTACCATGAAAATAACGCCGCAGGTGCGGTGGGCATCAACGCCACGGCAATGATGGCCAACTGTATGGTGTCCAACAACAATGCCCTTAACGAAGGAGGTGGTATCTATATGCATAGAGGGGGCGCTGCCAATCAGATCACCATCGTGCGCAACTATTGCGCGGGCGAAGGATTGATGCAAGCCAGTATTCGTAATGGTCGTACAGGGGGTGTTTATATCAACCACTTCGGCACGCTGATCAATTCCGTTTGTTGGAGCAATGACGCGGCCACTCAGTCGGTGCAATACCACCTGAACCGCACGGGCGTGAGCAATGCCGCTGCTACTGTGCAAAATTGTGCCCTATCCAGTGCCGACTTGATCAACTGGGAAGGCACTGCCAATGAAGAGATTACATCGCTGTCTGAGTTGAATACAGGAGCATCCTCGGAATATTATCCTGTATTCTTGAAAGTACATAGTGGTACGCCTGGCGTATGTGAGGCAACGACGAAAGCTGATGATCCCGTTCTATTTTACTTCACCAACCACGACTGGAAGCCCGATGGTAACTCCTCGCTTCGTGAAAAAGGAACTGCCTTTTCCGTGGCGCAGACTCTGGTGCCGGTTGATGCCTGTGTGCAGCGCGATGTCATAGGTGATAGCTACAAGCTAAAGAGCGATATAGGTGCATTCAGAGCTGATAACATCATCGTAACACCAACCAATAATAATATCTATGTCGATCCCCAATTTGCCAATGTGAGCAATCCGGCCGGTAACAGTTGGGACAATCCGATATCATCGCTCAATGATGCTTTGATCTATTGCAATGACAATCCGCTATCGGGTAACAATAGCTATACTATCCACGTCAAAGAAGGTATATTATATACTTATGGCCAGTATATAAACGAAAATATCCGTAGCTCGTGTATCCGCATTCCATCCAATGTGACCATTTTGGGTGGCTACAATAGTGAAAATCCTACCTTGCGCAACCCTGTGCTTTACCCTACACTGATTTCGGGTGATATTGGTATAGAAGACACCTATTCGGATAACTCATACCACTGTTTCGTGACGAAAGAAGGTGCTACCAATGTAGTGATAGATGGTTTGCACATTGTATTTGGTAATGCCTCGACGGGAACGCCTCATCACGCCTATGGTGGTGGTCTGCTGGTGACGCCCTCGTCGGCAGTGACGCTGCGCAATAGCATCATCGAAAACTGTACGGCTCCACAAGGCTCGGCGATCTATGTACACACAGGGGCTAGCCTAACTATGAGCAACTGTGTGATCAATAACAATACGACGACAGGAAACAGTAATCCGAGTGCCATCTATTTTGCATCGGATGCCAATGTAGGTGGGTCGTCTATCATCGGTTCTACTGTCTTGAAAAACGTGGGTATTGGGGTCTATAATGCCTCGGCCACCAATCTGATTCTTAACAATAGCTGTATATGGAACAACCGCAAAACAGCGGCTGATAATGAAAATACGTTGCCTGCTTCGAGTGACATCTATTATCTTAGTGGTAACCTCACAGTGAGCCACTGTGCCCTGGATAATGGGTCAACCATCAACGGCACCAACAATAACACGACGCTGACCTATGACCGTGTTAACAATAGTAATTATACCTATCCATTCTTTGTAAACGGTACACGCCAGATCGGTGCCAACCAGACTGGTTTCAATACCTACTATGGTGGTTACGCTGACTGGACACCCGAGAATATGAACCCATTGGTCAATGCAGGTAGCCTTACCGGGACGGATATGGTGGGAAATGCTCGTACCACCGGTGGTGCTTCAGATATCGGTGCTTTGCAGAATGTGAATTTACCCGAATCGGGTGAAGTGATATATGTAAGGACACCTGTCGATGGAGGTAATGATAGTAATAATGGTTTGTCATGGGCAACTGCAAAAGCTACAATTGGTGCTGCACAAAATGTTTCGGGAGTAAAAGAAATATGGGTAGCTGCAGGTACTTATCAAGGTAACTTTACGCTAACTTTGGGTATAGATGTTTACGGTGGTTTTTTGGCAGTGGGAAATCCAGGAAAAAATTCAGCTGAGCGGGATATATCTCATAAATTGGATGCGCATAAGACGGTGTTGCAGGGATATGGAAATAAACCTACATCAGCGTCAGGTAGTCGTACTGATAGAGTGTTAAATCAAACTACTACAAATTCTACTACAACTACAACTTGGGAAGGTTTTGTTATAGAAAAAGGATTAGTATATAGAGGTCTATCAAGTTCAAATCCAGGTGGTGCAGGTGTAATACTTAGACAAGGAGGAAGATTGAAAAATTGTTTGGTGCAGAATTGTATTATGGTTAGTAATAATAACACATGGCAATCTTATGGTGGAGCTGGAGTATACTGTAATGGTGGATTAATAGAAAATTGTATTATAAAAAATAACTTTTTAGCAGCTCATAAAACGGATCCCTATGGATGGCTTCAGCGTGTGGATAATATTACACATCTTTCAGCGGCAGGATTATATACGAGCGGAGGAAAAATAGTTAACTGTATAATCGTTGAAAATGAAAGTGGTACAGATAGAGCTGTTGATGCAGCAAAAACATATGGGCATAATGGTTTTTCACAAGATGGCTTGACTAATGTTTTGGGTGCGGGAGTTATATGTGGTGCAACTAGCTATTTTTATAACTGTACAATAGCCTATAATATCGGAAGAGGTAGTGTGGCTGTTGTAGGTGGCGTTTGGGATGATGCTAGAAGCTCTATAATGATTAATAGCATTCTTTGGGGTAATGTGGGATATTCTAAAACTAAAGAGAATTTTTTCCAGTTTGGTGTGTCTGGGCAGGAAGCAAATTCAAATCTTTTATATAGCTATATGTCAGTTGCTAATTATCGTGTTGGTTCTGGCTCATATATGAATAATATTGATAGTAAAGCTGCGTCAACAAATTATTTACCAATTAATTGTTATGAATTATTGTTTAATAATAGTGATGATTTAAATATATCAACTAGTGGTTATAATTATGGATCGAGCAATACTTTCTTGAGCAAATGCTTATTAAATCAACCATTTGATGGTTATATTTCTATTCAAAATGATGCTTCAACATCAACAATTCTTACATTTACATATGATGGTGATTACGAACTAAAAGATAATGCCCATAAATGTATAAATACAGGTTATCAAGGGGCAATAGAGGGGGCGGCTACAGTAAAAGTACCTAAATATACTTTAGCTGGTGTTTCTAATGGAACTGTAGATTTAACCAATACCCCAAACATTGATGTCGATGCCGCAGGATACGAACGTACTAAGAACTGTACAGTAGATAAGGGAGCCTATGAATACGATGGAAAAATCAGTATTGTAGGTGACAATGAGGAAGAAGATGAAGTGACATATTATACCTATTTCGTGACACAAAACGGAAGTGGAGTAGCCTCGGGTGCAAACAAAGAAAATGCGGCATGTGCCACTTTGCTGCAAGATGTATTGGATGCAGCTGGATTGTATAAAAAGAACAACCCTTCTGCCAATGTGCGAATAAAATTGGCAGCACATACCTATACTCCCACACGGAAAGAGATCGTGGATTATGGAAGTAGTCAGGTGTGGAACGATGACGAACGTACCTATAGTTTCTTCATACCCCGTGGCATCACATTGATGGGTGGATATACTACTTCATTTGATACACGAAATATCGGTCAGAATCAAGTGATATTAAGTGGAAATAAACTTGGTAGTTCATCGAGCCAGTATATGTATCATGTGACATCATTTACACAACGTACCTATACGGGTGATGATAAAACTCCTATTTGGAGCAGTACGGAAGAATTAACAGAGGGCATTACTATCTTGGACGGTATCATCCTGAAACACGGCAACGCTTCCGGTCAGTCCGATAATAACAAACGAGGTGGGGCAGGGATTATCCCCGACTATGTCCATATTCGCAATTGCATCGTGAGCGACTGTCTTGCTGCAGAACAAGGAGGTGGCTTATATCTAAAACCCGGTGCAGTGGTGAGCGGTGCACTCATCACCCACAATCAAGCTAAGCAAGGTGGTGGTATCTATGTAGAGGCATTGGAAACGGGCAAGACAGAACCAGCGAAAATCATCAATACAACTATCATCAATAATGAGGTGACTAGTGGTGGACGAGGTGGCGGTTTGCACTTCGGTCGTGGAAATGCCTATATGATGATGTGTGTGGTATGGGGAAACACAGGAAATACAGGGAAAAATGTCTATGGGGTGACTGATGAAATAGTGAAACTGACCATCAATGCCATTAAGGATAATAATGGAGTGGTGCGCACGGAGCACTATCCTTTCAACTATTCGGCAGTAGAAGCTATTCGCCAACCAGGTGAAAACAACATCTTAGTATCGGCAGACAATGATCTGGGGGTGCGATTCGTAAATATTCAAACACCATCGGCTTCTAACTATGAAACCTATGCCAATCCGCGTGATGGATCATTGATTATCAGTGCGGGAGTAAATAATGATATATGGTTGGGCTTGATCACTCAGTTTGATGTTGCCACTTATGACTATAGAATGAATGCGCGTTGGGAAACCAATTCCTTGTTAGTGGATGTAGGTGCACGCGCATCGAGCATTGTTTATTTCAAGGCCAGTGACCCTTATTTTACACGTCTTTTTGTGACCGAAGGAAACTATAATATAGGCAACGCACGCTATGGAATGGCGGGAAGTAGTTTTCGCAATCCATTTACCTCATTAGAAGAAGCATTGACCTATATAGACTTGGTGCGTGCCAACAATGCGAGTGATAATGTGAGTTTCGAAATATTTATAGCCGGAGGCACCTATTATCCCTTCTCGGCACCGGGTGGCTATTCTACCAATCTGCGCAAGAGTGCTTTCACCCTACCGCAAGGTGTTCAAATCTATGGGGGTTTCAATGGCCAACCAGGAAACACGGTGGATTGGGATTATTATCAACCAACTGGTTATACAGCGGGAATTGATACAGGATTTGATGCAAGTTTAAAACCTGGTATGAATATAACTACTGCCGGTGCTTTGGCGAACCGTGAACAAACAGATGTTAATCAGAATGGTATCTATGAACCTTGGGAGTTCAGGCGTCAGACCATCTTAAATGGTCAGGTGAACTCGTACGAGCAGGCATTGGATGCCTATCATATATTGTATAATGATGTGGTGGCTACAACAGGACTGTCCGCCTTTAATGGTGCTGATAAATCGGTGGTGATAGATGGCCTTTTCTTTATGAATGGGGAGGCTCTACATGGCCGTGATGCGGCTGGAGTTGATCGTGGTGCGAGCTACTACAAGGGAGGTGCCGTAAATATACAAGATGCTACAACTCAGCTCACCATCCGCCGCTGTATGTTTATCGACAACCAAGGACGCATGGGTGGGGCAGTGTACAGCAATGCGCCCATCTATATCTATGGAAGTCTGTTTGCCCAGAATGCTGCCTTGAAAGAAGACAATGTAACAGGTAGTGAAGGAAAGGATGGCTATGGAAGTGCCCTATTTATAAATGGCTCGGCTGTCTATGCAGTGAACTCTATCTTTGCCAACAATGAGGCGGATGAAATGGCAACGATATATGGCGATGCCGAAGGTTTGTATACACTAAACTGTAATATAGTTAGAAATAAAGCTAACCAATATCCTATTTTTAATTTGGGTGGAAATAATTGGAATATGAATAATGTACTTCATGTTAATAATATATTCTGGGGTAATTCTGCAACAACAAACAATAATATTCAAAATGGCTTGGGTTATAGTTATGGTGAAGGACAAAAGAAATATGTTGTATTTTCTGCTTACGAATCAGGGATAGGTCCTTTGCCGGAAGTGGATATTACAGATAGAGATTTAATAAATGCTGCGTCTGATGCTACATTGAAGAGGAACAATAATATAGCATTGAGCAGTACTAATTGGTCGCTTGATGGTCCATGTTTTAGCAATCCATCTACTGTGGCAGGGCTGAGTGGTTATAGTCCAAGTAATAACTGGGCTATAAATACACAAACTGTATTGCTAGATGCTGGTTGGGGAAGAATGCAACAAGTGTTTGATGATAAGGGTAATCCATCTTTTGATACTTCGGGACACGGTGGTGCTTATCAACAAATAGCTTCGACTACATCGACGATTTTCGGAATTCCCTTCAATGCGAATAAATGGATGCCTTATCAATCTGACGAAGCTTATATGAAACGTACAAATGGGACTACTATGCTTCGTATTTCTACTGATCCGAATATCATTCATCCGAACGCATACATAGATATAGGTGCGTATGAATATCAGCAAGTCAAGTTGGTGATAAAGGATTTGACAGAAATAGATACTATCTATGTGCGTACACACGAAAATGCGGATCTTCCTGCTGATGGTACAACATGGGAGACTGCTACCAGTGATCTACAACGTGCGATAGAAACACTCCTTTCTTCGAGAAATGGAAAGAAAAAAATGATTTTCATGGCAGAAGGGGAGTATGCGCCCACTTATTTAGTAGATGGTAATCGAGGTTTCAGCATTAATAACAATACAATAGCAACACTGCAAGGTGATGCGACTGAAGTATGGGCCTATCCTATTAATGATTTGTTGATACGCGGTGGATATAGTGATATTGAATTGGACAATTCACGACGAAATTTTGCAGGAAATAAAACTATAATTAGAGCAGTGAATGGTCGTAATACAAATTTTCTATTCACAATAAAAGATGCAAAATATGGAACTGGGCAATATTCAATAAATGGGAAATATTATGGGACGGCATATATTAGTAAAGAATCTTTTGATACGAAAATACATTATAAGCATTGTCCCAAAGACGAAAATCTGCTTTATTCAATATCTGGAAAAACCATTGAGGATGCGAATTCGGTTATTCCAATTATCTTTGATGGCATCACTTTTAGTAATGAATATAGCGTGAACGAAGGCTCCATATTCAGAACGGAGCATGATATGCAGGGATGTTTGGTGATGAATAACTGTGAGTTTATGTTGGGTAATGTTTTACAGAGCTATCATGATAAAAATATACCTAGTGTAGTGGTGAATAATGGTATTATTATGAATAGTGTTTTTCATAGTAATGACGGTCCATTAAAAGCAGAGAATTCGACGATAATGAATTGTACTTTCGCCAATAACTATGGAAAGGTAAATCTACAGGGTAATTCTGTAATGACTAATTCTGTTTTGTGGAATAATAATATTGTTTATCCTAATGAACAGTTTATAGCTAATTCTGGCTTGATATTAAATAATAACGCCATTCAAAACTATACACCATCCGCGAATGATACAAATGAAGCTTTGTCGAGTGACAATAGTAATCTACTGGAAGGACCCAATTTCGTGAACCCGACCAAAGCG
The DNA here is from genome assembly GCA_947074295.1 of uncultured Bacteroides sp. Taxonomy (GTDB): domain Bacteria; phylum Bacteroidota; class Bacteroidia; order Bacteroidales; family Bacteroidaceae; genus Bacteroides. The sequence goes on from CAMTPC010000081.1 coordinate 8,366, forward strand.
ACAAGTTTATGGAGTGATTATGACTATTCGTTGAGCGCTAGTATGAAATTGCTCGATAAGGGAGATGGTGAAACAACGGGTGTGGTAGAAGAAAGCAATTATGACACGAGATATACCACAGGTACAGGTGCTTATTATGACCTATTATTAAACAAAGCCATTGATGGTGGATATGAAGCCTATCCCCCAGAAACAGCCACACTGGAAATACCGGATGTTCGTAATCTGCTGGATCCAGCTTATCGACTGAATGATTATAATGGCAAAGTTTTCGGTGAACTTGATATGGCCTTCAATGACCGACTTTTTGCATCGACCACTACTGATAAACGAGTAGTAGACCGGGGCGCTTACGAATACAACCGTCAGTTGCGTGAGGTGCTTTATGTGAATAATCTTTCGGGAACCGATGGAGATGGCAGCTCATGGGATCAGCCAATGAGAGATTTGCAATCTGCCATTGACTTGGCCTTTATTCGTTCGGTAAGCAGTGAGCATACCTATATCTTGAGCAAGCATGGACGTTTTGAAGATATCGTAGCACGACAGGGGATGACTATCTTTGGAAGCATACAAGATACAGAAAATAGACTCGCTGAAGATTTGATGACGGGCACGGATATATTGACCGGTATCAAGGAAATCACAAATGATCGTCCAGGACTGGTGGAGACAGGCACCAACCGTACTGTGCTGAGAAGTATACAGACCAACGGTTTTGATGTGACTATTCCGACAGGAGTTGGGAGTGAAAAATATTTCACGTTCATGGATGGATTTGAACTGACAGGTAATAGTGCAGGTACACCTACTGTGAATATCAATGCCAATACACTGACAGCTGGCGAGGTGACCTATAATCCATTTATTTTCCGCAATAGTGTGGTGTGGGGCAATACGAATTCGGCATCTAACTCACCTATCATTTACAATAGAGGTGGGCTGCTTTACAATGTACTGGTGCATGGAAATACGGTGACTGGTGGCACACATGTGGTGAGCACTGGGTCGGGCCGAGTGGTGAATACGACCATAGATGCAGGATCTACTGGCTCTACACTGAGCATTGAAAACGGAATGGGCTATAACAATTTGCTGTGTACCAATACTGATGATATGCTCTTGACGAGATATTTGGATCGCGTATATGGGCAGCCCAACCATACGGCTTATCAACTGGATGAGACTGCTATAACAGTAATAGACTATGGTATATCTGCACCTTCATCAATGCCCAACACGTTGCCTGGTATCAATTTTGCGACAGATCGAGATTTGCTGGGTAATAACAGACTTTATAACGGAAATGAACTGATAAATACCGCTACAGTAGACTTAGGTTGCTTCGAAACGATACGTATTCCCGCAAATAGAATGCAAGAATTTACGCAAACCGATAATACGTATCCGCACCTGGGTAGTGTGGTATATGCTATGGAAGGGGCGACTATTACTCTTGAAGAAGCGGATGAAGCAAACAATAAACCGGGTTATCCAGGAATGTTCCAACCTGCCTACTTATTGTTGAAGAACGAAGCACAGCTCTATGGAAATGCTAATCCGGTGAGTCTGAACTATGTGGGCGTGGAGAAGACATTTGCGACAGGTTACAATCTTTTCTCACTGCCTTTTGCGGTGAAAGCTGATAACAGTGGTACGTTGAAAGAAGGTATAATAGATGCAAATACTTATAGCGCGGTGAACGGACTGGAACTTTACACGTATGATGGAGCAGCCCGCGCAGCCTCCCTGAATAAATATCATGCTGACAATTCGCCCTACTGGACGAAGGCGACGGCAGCATCTACTATAGCAAATAGGGGGTATTATCCTAGCAATAGTGGAGAAGGGGATGGCATGAGCGGGACTGCTACATATCGTTTCACGGCGCAGGGCAACGGCACAGCTGCTTATACAGAAAATGGCACGGATAAGGTGGTCAATCTGACACAGTATAATCTGACCAATGCGACAGGTGTGCAGTTTACCTTTAAAGAGAATATGGGGTGGAACTTATTTGGGGCGCCTTATCTGTGTCGCTACGACTGGACAAAGATGAAGAATGAACATGTGGTATATGGCTATGATAATGCAACGGGGTATAAGAGCTTCTACTCATGGGATCTTGGAACAACTGGTGGCGCAGCCAATTGGGACTTGCCGCTACACGGGGCTTACTTCACACAGACAGCTATCATCAATGGGCCGGAAGAGGTGCGCTTCCCTACACCCCGTATAGGGGATGTGCAGACCAGTGTGCAAACACGCGGAATGGCACTGCAGCTAGCGGCAGACGGTGAAGATGCTGTTGACGAAGTGACTCTATTCGCATCGCCATCACCATCATCATCCCTGGAATATCGTCTGGGCGAGGATGCCGTGAAGATGATGAGTCCTGGTGATCTGCCACAAATCTATATAGCAAACAACGGTGGCAACCGATTCTCAATAGTGACAACCGTGGATACGGAAGGGACAACACCAGTGGGTGTGCGCACCCAGAAAGCGGGTACTTACTGGATAAGTCTATCGGAAGAATCGCTGGCAGATTATGAATATGTGGTATTGACGGATCTGCATACTAATAAGGTGGTGGATCTGAAAGAAGAGGAGATGAGCTTTAGCGCGAAAGCGGATGTGGACGATGCCAGTCGCTTTGTATTGACCTTTAAAGCGATGCAGCACGATGCAGACAAGACAATACGTGCCTATGACACGACGGAAGGAGTGGCGATTGAGGGACTGCAAAGGGGTGACCGTATCTTTGTGTATGACGCGGCAGGGCGATTGACTGCTAATGAAGTTGCGGCGGCTGCCATTGAATATATCCGCTTGGAACGAAATATATATATAGTAAAAGTGGTACGTGATGGCATGAAAGACTGGACGGGAAAGGTGGCTGTGAAGTGAGATGGAGGGAAGTTGGAAATAAATCGTATATTTGTGCATGAAGCTATACCAACTGCTACTGATAACCATCGCGCTGGGAGCGAGCTGCCAATCAAGAAAGCAGCAACCGTCTACCCAACAAGTGATGACAGAACAAACTCCGAATGGACCGAAACGCTTTGTGTTGCCCGAAATTCCGCCGACACTGATCACCACAGAAGGACGGGCGGATTACTTGGTGAGGCACTATTGGGATGGGGTGGACTTTGCGGATACTCTATATAATAAAGAAGAAGTCTTACTGGAACAGGCATGGGTGGATTACTGTGATCTGCTGCACTATGTGCCACTGGGCACCGCTCATGCAGCGATGCGTGATGCGTTGCAACGTATGGAGATGAACACGGTATTGTTTGGTTTTATGACGCAACTGGCAGACAAATACCTGTATGATCCTAATTCGCCAATGCGAAACGAAGAGTTTTATATGCCTGTGCTAGAGGTGTTGATACAGTCGGGTAGGCTAAGTGATGTGGAGAAAATACGGCCACGTGCGCGGCTGGAGTTGGCGAAGCGCAATAGGGTAGGGACAAAGGCGATGGACTTTGTCTATACGCTGGGCAACGGGCAAGAAAAGACCTTATACGAGACGCAAGGGGAATACTTGCTACTTTATATCAATAATCCTGGCTGTGAGGCATGTGCCACTTATTTACAAGAATTAAAGGATGCACCTATCGTGGAACGGATGATCGAAGATGGACGCCTGACCGTGCTGGCCTTTTATCCCGATGAGGATTTGGCTGAATGGTCTCGACATCGAGCTGACTTTCCACGAAATTGGATAAATAGTTATGATAAACAGCAAATCGTAGAGAAGGAAAATCTCTATGACTTGAAAGCTATTCCTACACTCTATCTGCTGGACGCTGAGAAATTCGTGTTGCTGAAAGATGAGATACCGGCAGTAGTAGAGGAGTATCTTTTGCTGAACTAGTTGGTTTTAGTGAGTTTTTTGATACCTAGTGTATATAAGAACGAACTAAAACCAATTTTTATTAGTTGTTGGGCGAACAATGTTGTATATTTGAGTAAAGTTAACCTCTATAAAGAATAAATGGTATGAAAAAGCTTATGATCTTTATTGTAACTATGATAGTGAGCATCTCTATTTATGCACAGCAGGAAGCGAATGACACTCTATGCGTTGACTTGAATACGAAGACCTATACGATTCGGCTTGACTGTGGTGATGCTATTCTAAAATCGGCCTTCGAGAAAGAATTCTTTAAGGCTATCGGTATCTCTTATGCATCTCTGTTCAGCTTTGTTGCATCTGATGCGGATGAGGCTGACATCCAATTGACACTGAGAAAAAAGAAAAAGAAATGTGAACTGAAGGGATCATTACGATGTGGTGAAGAGGATGTCGATTTTGAAGGCGCTTTGGAACTCGTGGCTACTAGACTGGCAATAGCCATAGATCGAATATATTTCTCGAGGAAATGACCCTGTGACTGAATATAGCTGGCTTTATAAAAGGTTTTTGGAATACCCAATAGGCAAAACTTGACATGAGTGATGTCAGAATTGTGGTTATACTTAATGACAAAATGTATATTGAAACTCCCTGATATTTGGTGATTTGAACTTCGAACAATTTATCGTTTATAACGAACTATTTACATTTTTATATTCGATTTATTTCAAAATGAACAGTAAGAATCTATTGCATTTTTGAACTTTGAGAAATGATTGCGGTAGAGAAGAAATAAAAAAATACGAAGAAAAGGACAAAACAAATACAGGGAAAAAGCGATAAATAAAGAGCCTGGAAAGTGAAATAGTAGTCATTTGGGACAATAGAAGATACAATTAGACCTTTCACAGAAGGAAAGCCTTATTTATCTTTGCAAACTTTGATTTTCAATGGAGAGGATAAGTTAAATACCGTTAACTGTATGCTATATCCTTGACAAATGAAAAGTTATGTAAGCAATTACAATTATTTTTGCATCAATATTATTTTAAATTTAATAGCATAAAAATGAAACAAGAAATTAAACCGGCTGCCGGCCGTCTAGGCATAATGGTAGTTGGTCTTGGTGGTGCAGTTTCGACAACGCTGATTGCAGGGGTGTTGGCTGCTCGCAAAGGTTTGGCAAAACCAATCGGCTCCATCACACAGATGGCCGCTATGCGACTTGAAAACAACGAAGAGAAATTGATTAAGGATATCGTTCCACTAGCTAAACTGGATGATATCGTTTTTGGTGGATGGGACATCTTTGCCGACAACACGTATGATGCTGCTATGTATGCAGAAGTGCTGAAAGAAAAAGACTTGAAACCAGTGAAGGATGAAATGGAAGCAATTAAACCAATAGCTGCTGCCTTTGACCACAACTGGGCTAAACGTCTGAACGGCGTGCATGTGAAACAACCTGCTACGCGCTGGGAATTGATGGAACAATTGAGACAGGATATCCGCGATTTCAAAGCTACTAACAATCTGGACCGTGTGAGTGTGCTTTGGGCAGCTAGTACTGAGATCTATATCCCTATGTCGGAAGAACACATGAGCTTGGATGCTTTTGAAGCAGCGATGAAAGCCGACAACAAGGAGGTGATTTCACCAAGTATGTGCTACGCTTATGCAGCTATTGCAGAAGGTGCGCCATTTATTATGGGTGCTCCTAATCTATGTGTGGACATTCCTGCAATGTGGGAGTTCGCGAAGAAAATGCGTGTGCCTATCTCGGGTAAGGACTTCAAAAGTGGTCAGACCATGATGAAAACAGTGTTGGCACCGATGTTCAAGACGCGTATGCTGGGTGTGCATGGATGGTTCTCTACAAATATTCTGGGTAATCGTGATGGCGAAGTGCTTGACGATCCAGATAACTTCAAGACAAAAGAGGTGAGTAAACTCTCGGTGATCGAGAATATTTTCGAGCCTGAGAAATATCCTGATCTGTATGGCGATGTGTACCACAAGGTGCGTATCAACTACTATCCTCCTCGTAAAGACAATAAAGAGGCTTGGGATAATATAGACATCTTCGGCTGGATGGGCTATCCGATGGAGATCAAGGTGAACTTCCTTTGCCGTGACTCTATTTTGGCTGCGCCTATCGCACTGGACTTGGTGCTATTTAGCGACTTGGCTCAACGTGCGGATATGTATGGCATCCAGACTTGGCTATCATTCTTCTGCAAAAGCCCGATGCATGATATGGAGCATGAACCCGATCATGACTTGTTCCAACAGTGGAGAATGATTAAAGAAACGATTCGTACCATGATTGGCCAGAAAGCGCCAAGCTATCTGGATTAATACATGAAGTATGCATTGATAGCAGCCGGAGAAGGATCGCGACTACAAGCCGAGGGGATAGTTACTCCGAAGCCTTTGGTGTCGATACAAGGTGTACCCTTACTGAGCCGACTGTTCAAGATATTTATTGATAATGATGCGGAGTCTATCTGCATCATTATCAATGAAACCATGACTGAGGTGCGCGAATACCTGGAACAACTGGTGTTGCCCGTGCCCTTGCAAGTCATTATAAAATCTACTCCCGACTCGTTTCGCAGCTTTTGCGAACTGAAGCCGCTGCTTGAGGGGACGGGAAAGTTTTGTCTGACGACAGTAGACCCTATATTTTCGGAACATGAATTTTCGAAATATATAAAGGAGTTTGCAAAAGATGATAGTTGTGACGCCTTGATGGCTGTGACCGACTATATAGACGATGAAAAACCGCTTTACGTGAAGACAGACGCTGAACTAACTGTGACGGGTTATGCGAACGCTGGCTATAGCGGAAGTAAATATATATCGGGGGGAATATATTGCATGAATCAGAAAGCACTGGCACTTTTGCCTCAGGCGATGGCTGATGGCGTGAGTCGGATGCGTGGATTCCAGCAATACTTGGTGGACAGCGGACTGAAACTGAAAGCTTTTCCATTCTCGAAAATAATAGATATAGATCATGCCTCGGATATACCCAAGGCTGAACTTTTTCTGAAAACACTATAAGATGAAATCACTAACATTTGCTGCTATACAGCGCTACTCTATATTCTCGCCCAATCATGTTGGTAATGATTCGGCTATCTTCTCGGATGTAGCACAGTTTCTTATTGAAAAGGGACATAAGGTGAATTATTATACCGAACAAGTGTTCTTGACATCGGCGGAGATCGAGAAGAATGTCTTCACGATGATGCGTAGCAAGGCGGCTATCCGCAAACTGCAACGATTGGAGAAAGAGGAAGGAGTGGTGTCTTCTAATTCGGCTTTTGGTATTGAAAACTGTACGCGCGAACAGATGACGCGCACCTTTCTGGATGCAGGTATCCCTCACCCAGAAAGCATAATCCTGGAAACTTATGAATGTGAGGATTTCTCGCATCTGCCAAAAATATATGAACCTTGTTGGGTGAAAAGGGCTGACTTCCATGCCATCCATAAGGAAGATGTGACCTATGTACGTACCAATGATGAACTGCGCTCGGTAATGGCCGAATATGCCTTGAGAGGAATTGACCGAGTGGTGATCAACCGCCATCTGGTGGGTGACCTGATCAAGTTTTACGGGGTGACAGGTACAGATTTCTTCCATTGGTTTTATCCGCAACCAGGCGTGCATAGCAAATTCGGGTTAGAAGCCATCAATGGCGAGCCACAGGGTATTAATTTCTCTTTAGATGTCCTGCATACACTTTGTGATGACGCGGCACGCTTGTTGAATGTCAATGTGTATGGTGGCGACTGTATCGTATCGCCAGATGGTGAAATACGCATCATCGACTTTAACGATTGGCCTAGCTTTGCACCCTGCCGCAAGGAGGCAGCTAAAGCCATTGGGCAAGCTATTTTGACTGAATCAACAACTGACTGATGAGTAACGAAACAAAGAACAAAAACCTACAAGCTACACTTAAATCGGGAGATACCGAAGAGTGGATCGATTTATTATTTTATCGCCCCATCGGCTATAAATGGGCACTATTTTTTCAACGAATGGGTATCACTCCCAATGCCGTAACTGTCGCTTCGATTTTTTTGGGAATAGGTGCCGGTTGCCTGTTCTATTTTAACGACCTGACGCTAAACATGATAGGCATGTGTCTGCTGATATGGGCCAATATGTATGATAGTGCCGATGGACAATTGGCGCGAATGACTGGACAGAAATCGG
>CAMTPC010000082.1 GCA_947074295.1 uncultured Bacteroides sp.
CGCTTGGTATTTGCGCCACCCTCATCTATCGGGAAGTTCGGTTGGGATACCGACAACTGGATGTGGCCACGCCATACAGGCGATTTTTGCGTGTTCCGCGTTTATGCCAATGCCGATAATATGCCTGCCGACTATTCGCCCGACAATGTGCCTTATCGTCCTGACTATGTAGCACCTATTTCATTGGCGGGCTATAAGGAAGGCTCATTTTGCATGACACTGGGCTATCCAGGAGATACAGACCGTTTCCTCTCGTCGTTTGGCATCGAGGAAATGATGGCTACTACCAATCAGGCGATGATCGATGTGCGAGGTATCAAGCAAAATATATGGAAGCGATTGATGAGCGACAATGATAGTATCCGCATCAAGTATGCGTCTGCTTATGATGAAAGCTCCAACTATTGGAAAAATAGCATAGGAACCAATGAGGCCATCAAGGAACTGAAAGTACTTGAGAAGAAAAAGAAAGAAGAAGCCGCATTGCTACGCTGGATACAGGCCACACCATCCGAACGCAAAGAGTTGTTACATCTGCTTACTTCCCTAGAGTTGAACTATAAAAACCGCAAATCAGATCAGCACACTATGGCCTATTTCATGGAAGCTTTCTTGAATAGTTCCGATCTGGTGAAGTTTGCTTTGATGATCATGAACTTGGATACAGAGGTAGAGGAAAAGCAGCTGATGAGTCAATTGCGCGAAATCATTACCAGCTACGAGAATTTTGATGCGGATGTGGATAAAGAAGTGCTCGTGACGATGTTGCAGTCTTACCCCTCATTTGTAGAATCGGGGCATATGCCTGCTGTCTATGACTCTATCTATCACAACTTTGGTGGCGACATTCAGCTCTATGCCGATAGTCTTTACACTCATACTCGTCTAACATCGCTGTATGGGCTGAATAGTCTGATGGAGCAGGACTCTACCTACAATCTGTTCGACGATCCTGCAGTGACATTGACTTTCGACATACTGACTACTTACTTCGAGATCAACGGTAACATGCAAGAGCTTTCGGATAATATTCAGCGTGACGAACGTCTGCTCAATGCTGCTGTGCGTCGCATGAACGATGATAAACAATACTATCCGGACGCCAACTCTACGCTGCGTCTAAGCTTTGGCACCATTCAAGGATACTCGCCTTCGGATGGCATGTTTTTCAATTACTATACCACACCTATGGGTATCTTCGAGAAAATGCGCGATCATGCTGGAGATCCCGATTTTGCGGTGAGTCCTCGTTTGCTAGAGCTGTTTTGCGAAGGCGATTTCGGGCGTTATGCTGATAAAGAGGGCGGATTGATAGTGAACTTCATATCCAACAATGATATCACGGGCGGAAACTCTGGTAGTGCTATGTTCAATGGCGAAGCCGAACTAATTGGCCTAGCCTTTGATGGCAATTGGGAGGCAATGAGTGGCGATATAGCCTTCGAACCCAACTTGCAACGTTGTATCGGAGTAGACATCCGCTATATCCTTTTCATCATTGAAAAATACGGTAAATCTACTCGCCTCATAGACGAATTAGATATTCGCTAAGGCATCTATTCTAACGCTTGATGATGATCAGTGTGACAGCTGTAATGATGAAAGCAACTCCGAGTAGTATGCCATAGGTGAGGGATTCGTGAAACACTGCTATTCCTACGCAGATAGCCGTTACTGGCTCCATCGCTCCGAGTATGGAGGTTAGAGTTGAGCCAATGCTTTTAATGGCCTGCACTAGCGCTAAATTAGAAATGATGGTAGGGATAAGTGCCAGCATCAGCAAATTGAGCGCCGAACGCATGTTTGGGATACTCTGTATATTTCCATTAATGGCAGTCAGAATCACTAGCATCACGGTGCCGAACAGGAATACATAGAACGTCAGCTTCATACCTTTCATCCTACCTATCTTACACTTGTCTATCGCAACGAGGTACAGGGCATAGGCTACTGCTGATAGCAGAACGATGATGATGCCTCCTTTGGAAATCTTCCCTCCTTCTCCGCTATATGAAAGCAGATACACTCCCAATACTGCAAGTGCAATGGCCAGAAGGCGCCAACCCGATCGTTTGTCGTGGAAAAATACCATCATGATGATGGTGGTCACCACAGGATACATGAAATGGATAGTGGTAGCCACGCCGCTAGGCATCAACTTATAGCCCCAAAAGAGCAGCAAAGCCGAAAGCATATAAAACAAAGCAAGCATGCACAGCGGAAGGATATCGGCAATATTTATACGAAAAGATTCTTTATTGACAAGTAAGATGCCAGCCAACATGATGGCTGCGAATAGAAAGCGATACATCAATATGGATTCGAAGCCCATCCCTGCCATCATGACAGGTATCGCAAAAAGAGGAATTAAACCGAAGGAGGCCGATGAAAGAAGCCCGTATAGAAAGCCGTTAAGTTTCTGCATAATTGATTTACAAGTTTGAGGAGACGAAGATAATCCATTCTCTTCATCAAACTAACAAAACAGCCTGATAAGTGATAATGTTCTTCGGGTGTAATGAGATCGAGAACATTTATTCGCCTCTGGCTAGAGGATAGGTAATCATGATATTTTTGCCCGAAACTTGATAGCTTCCCTCGAAATGTTTCACAAACAGACTGTTGATAGTTTGAATGATTCGCTCTCTTTCTGTGATACAGGTTGCGGAATAGTAGTCATTGGTACAAGTCAAACTCATGCAATTATCCTTGTCGCATGAAATGTTCAAGATAACTCTTTTCTCAGGCTCTATCTTGTCGGGCTGCGCCATGATAGATTGAATCATGTTGATGAATAAGCGTACATCAGTTTTAATCATCACATGTGGCTCCTGGATATGTAAGTAGATGTTTTCAGCTTTCTCTGGATGATCTATTTTGAGATGCAAGATCTCGTCATTAAGAAGTTGTACGGCATCATAAACCTGTAGATCAAACTTCATCATGCCAGCTTCCAAACGCGAAAGATCCAATACGTTGTTGACCAATTCGATAAGGGCAGTCGAGTTCTCGCGAATGATGGCAGCATCTGTCTGCATTGTTTCAGCTGTCAGGTGGTCAGAGGATGAAATCTGCTTGCACAGTTTCATTACAACATTTAGCGGTGCTTCAATCTCCTTGGTTATGTTATGCATGAACACTTCCTTCATTTTATTGGCTGCCTCCACATTGGCCAGAGATTCGCGTGTCTTTCTTTCGGATTGAGTCAGAAACTTTTTGATATGATAGGTGCGTATCAAGAAGAACAATGTACTCAGCAAGAGAATGCCTGCCGCGAAAAGATAGATGATCTGAAAATAGCGCTTCTTGTCTTCCTTGTCGAGCAGAGCCTTCTGGATGCGGTAGTTGGATAGAAATACACGCTCATGTCGTTTCAGAATATCTTGATTGATAGAGTCTCCCATATATGCCGACCGGCGATAGAGCTCGGCAGCATCCTTGAAATCGCCGAATTTCAACATCATCTTAGCTTTGGTCCTTATGATAGAGATCTCACGAAGTGGCTGCAGTGAGTTGAAAAGACTGATAGCTATGTCAATATTCTCATAGCAGTTCTTTTTGTCACCCATCATCTCATAGTAGTTGGCCCAGAACAGGTAGTAGTTAATCTTAAGGAAAAACGGACATTCGTCTCGATAGTAGTTGCTGCCTTCGCGCAAGTGTTTACCTAGATTCTCTTTATCGTTAATACGAGCATACACCGAACAGTAACCTATTTCATTCTCAAGATAGTTGTCACGATATTCTTCTTTCTTCTCAGGGCTATTTTCTGTGATAAGATTAAGGTAATATCGATAATTGTCTAGAGATTCTACTGCTTTGTCCACTTGCTGTTGGCTGGAGTAGATAGAGAATAAAGTCTGATGAATACTCATCTTGTTGTGATTCGTCGCACGAGGATCATTTTCAATTATCTCATACTGCGCGATTGCCTCGTCAAACCTTCCTCCTGTGGCCAATGACTGTGCCCGGCAAAGATAAGCTATAATCACACCGAAGTCAGAATTTACCTCGATTGCTTTCTTGTACATCAATTCGGATTCCTGCAAGGCTGCTTCACTATCACCACGTGCCAATAAGAACTGTAAATTGTAACGCCATAATCTGAAGAATTCACTATAATCCCCTTTGTTTTTATTGTATTCAAAGATCTTTTCTCGCAATGTAACATATCTCGCGCTATCACCTGACTGGCTAGCATGGCGTGCCGAAATATAGAGTATCTCGAGTATCCTTTCGTTGTCTTGAGCTTCCTGCGTAGTGATTAAAGCCGATTCCAATAGATTTTCTATCCATTCGGTATTGTTATAACGTGCATACATGTCATGCGTATACTTCATCTGTGATTCTAGATCAGGCAGACTCTGGTATACTGCGAGTATGCTGTCTTTTAGCGTGTTTTGCGAGTTGCTTTCAGTTGCTTCTGAACCGATCACGCTAAAGAGTAAGATTGTTAGTAATAGCAGTCTTTCTTTCATTAGTTGTTTTGTTTGTTTAGGGGGAGTGTGAAAATAAACCTTGCACCTTGTGTGTATGTCGTGTCTATCCATATATGGCCATCCAGACGTTTGATAATGATCTGACAGATGGATAGTCCTAGTCCAAATCCGGAGGCTTGTTCATCAAGCTTCTCGAATCGTTTGAATATTGTTTTTTGTTTTTCTTCTGGTATGCCACAACCGGTATCAGTAACAGAAAACTGTACTGTTTCATTATCTTTCATTTCTAGCTTCAAGATAATGCTGCCTTCTTTTGTGAACTTAGTGGCATTAATTAGAAGATTTATGAGCAGCTGCTGCAATCTCCCTGAATCAATCTTCATCCATAGCTCAGGGAAGTCAGACTCAAATGATATCGTTGCATTGGACTGTTTCACCGCAGACACGGTTTTGATAACATTATTGCAAAACATGACCAACTCGCAGTCTTCAAAATGAAGTTCCATATTGCTCAGGTTGAGGCAAGATATATCTATCACATCATTAATGAGTTTTACCAGGAGTTCAGAGTTGAGTTGAATGAGATCATTGCATTGTTCGCGGGTTCCCTGGTCTAGGTCGCTCATGGTTACAATCTCCGCAAATCCCGATATAGCGTTGAGTGGGGTACGTATCTCATGACTCATGTTTGATAAAAACAGGCTCTTGGTGCGTATTGATTCTTCCTCCATTTTACGAGCATGGAGCAATGCTTTGCGTGATCGTGTTATTTGTCGATTCTGTTTCCTGAAATAGATGATAATGAAACTAAATAGGGCTGCTATAAGCAGGCAAGTGATAATACTCAGAGTGATGATGCGGTTTTGCTCTATTTTGTTTTCTAGTTCCAGTTCATCAATAGAGTATGTTTTCTGTAGATCTTCAATATCTCTGGAGTAAATTTCTGCATAGCTGTTGTTCAGTATGTTACAGATGTTGATGTATAAACTACAGCTCTTTTCGTAATTTCCATCCATGAATTCTTGTTGAGCAAGATCCCAATTAAGACTGTCATTTGTCTGTGAAAACGCAGTGGACAAGGATGCGAAATAAAGTAGCAAAAGGAGCATATATCGCATAGAGTGTGTTTTAAGAATAATTCATACTATTGCAAATATAACTATTTCTTATTAATAGTGGCTATTTCAGATATAAATTGTTTTACTTTGCTATAAACTATGAAATATTATTTATTCTCTTTCTGAACAACTCATACTGAATTGATTAAAAGCGATTATCTATGTTAAATGTACTATACTTTGACTAATAAACACAAAGAGTTAAATTGACGGCAACTCATTATTAGTATCTTTGTACCAAATTAGGCATACAATAGATTTATGATTAAAAACCTGTTTAATGGAATCTTTGTTTCACTTTTGCTCTTCTCCTGTTCGAAGACTCCCCCTTCTATATCGGTAGTTTGCGAAGAGAATGGTGTTGGCAACGCGGTTGTTAAGTGGGAGACCACACCAACCATTCAAGGCAATGTGAAAATCTATGCATCAACTGATCCCAACAATATTCGTGAAGTAAAGCCTGTCGCTGTAGCACCTATATCTGATGGCCGTCTGACGATAATCACTGATAATCCCACAAAAAGATATTACTATCGAATCGTGTTTGACGACAAATACCGTGTCAACGCTGCAACGCGTAATATCAACATATCCGGAATTCAGAACTTTCGTGATTTAGGAGGCTATCGTTCTGTAGAATGTAAGAAGAATGTACGATGGGGGAGACTTTATCGTTCGGCCGAGATTGATTCACTTACACCTTCTGCGCGTCGCGAGTTCAAAAACATGGGTATTAAGACACTGGTCGATCTGCGTGGCGTAGATGAGCAGAAAGTCACCAAAAGTGTTACGGATGCAGTGAATGTGGTATCTATACCCATTCCTCTAGAAGAATTGACTCAAGTGCTTCAGGGCATTCAACATGGCGTGATAATTGGTGATACAGTAAACAGTGTGATGGAACGCTTGAACCGCGAACTAATCAAAGATTGGTATCCATCCTATGCACAGTTGTTCAGTCTGTTGCAAGAAGAAGAGAACTATCCATTAGTGATTACATGTTCGTCAGGCAAGGGTCGTGCAGGTATTGCTGCGGCATTAGTGCTCTATGCTTTGGGAGTAAGTGATGATTTGGTGATGAATGACTATTTACTTACCAATACCTACTACAATATACCGCGCGGATCCAGTTATGGATACAATTTGCCGGCCAAATCTCAGGAAGGTATTACGGCCGTATTCATGGCCAAGGAAAACTTCCTGAATGCAGCCAAGAATGAGATCAAGCGTGGTTATGGTGATGTATCTACCTATCTGCAAGAAGGCATAGGTCTTTCCAAGGAAGATCAGAAACATCTTCAGAATTTATTGTTAGAATGATAGTCTGGCACTGTTTTTGTCAATCGATGGACAGATAAACTGTGCAGCTATTCAGGTTTCGATGATTGAAATTAGAACTATTCAGTTCGGTTTCCTCTTTTTTAATCTCTATCTTTGCCAATTATTTATAAGGATTTGCGTTCTGTTTACTTTGGGTTGACCCAATAACAATAGAAACAACGGGTGACAGTTTGAGGCTGTCAAAAAGAGCATGAGCTCCTTTTTTTCATACAGATTTTTTCTGCGAGGGAAGTCGGGACGCTATTATCCTTATGTCGAGGCAGGCAGAGTGCCTGCTGGGTTTAAATTTTAAAATATACGAAAAGTTAATGAAGACATTTGAGGAGCTAGGCGTCTCTGCGGAGATTCGCCAAGCAATTGAAGAAATGGGATATGCGAATCCCATGCCAGTACAGGAGGAAGTGATTCCATACCTATTAGGCGAAAACAATGATGTAGTGGCCCTTGCACAGACCGGAACTGGTAAAACAGCCGCATTCGGTTTGCCCCTGATACAGAAGATTGATGTGACCAAGCGTGTCCCCCAATCATTAATCCTTTGTCCTACCCGTGAGCTTTGTTTGCAGATTGCAGGCGACTTGCACGATTACTCCAAGTACATAGATGGTTTGAAAGTATTGCCCGTTTACGGTGGTTCGTCTATTGACAGCCAGATTCGTAGCTTAAAGCGTGGCGTACATATCATTGTGGCTACACCTGGTCGTTTGCTCGACTTGATGGAGCGCAAGACGGTATCTTTGTCTACTGTACATAGCGTAGTGCTTGATGAGGCCGACGAGATGCTCAACATGGGCTTTACGGATAGTATCAATGCTATTCTTGCTGATGTGCCTAAAGATCGTAATACCTTGCTTTTCTCGGCCACTATGAGCCCTGAGATCGCTCGTATTTCGAAAAACTATCTGCAAGATGCCAAAGAAATAACCATCGGCCGTAAGAACGAAGGTAATAACAACGTGAAACATGTGGCCTACATGGTCCATGCCAAAGATAAATTCGAGGCATTGAAGCGTATTGTAGACTGCAACCCCAATATCTATGGAATCATCTTCTGTCGTACTCGTAAAGAGACACAAGAGATTGCCGAGAAACTGATGCAACAAGGTTATAGTGCCGATTCTCTACACGGTGAATTGTCGCAAGCACAGCGTGATGCGGTGATGGCTAAGTTTCGTAACCACAATCTTCAGCTGCTTGTAGCTACCGACGTGGCTGCTCGTGGTATTGATGTGGACGACTTGACACACGTTATCAACTATGGTTTGCCCGACGATACTGAAAGTTATACCCACCGCAGTGGTCGTACAGGTCGTGCAGGTAAGACGGGTACTGCTGTTGCCATCCTTAATCTTCGCGAGAAAGGTAAGATGCGTGAGATTGAACGTATCATCAACACGAAATTCATCATGGGCGAATTGCCTACAGCTAAAGAGATTTGCGAAAAGCAACTCTACAAGGTGATTGACGAGCTCGAGAAAGTGAAGGTGAACGAAGAAGAGATTGAACCTTTCATGACCGAAATTTACCGTAAACTAGAATGGTTGAGCAAGGAAGACTTGATCAAGCGTATGGTTTCTCACGAGTTCAACCGCTTCGAAGAATACTACCGTGGTAAAGGCGACATCGCTGTAGCTACAGGCAACGATTCGGCTAGAGGTGATCGTCGTTCAGGCGGTAGCAGCCGTAAGGCACAGGCGGGCTTCACTCGTCTATTCATCAACCTAGGTAAGATGGACGGTTTCTATCCTGCCGAATTGATCTCTTTGTTGAACAACAATACTCGTGGCCGTGTGGAACTAGGTCGTATAGACTTGATGAAGAATTTCTCTTTCTTCGAAGTAGACGAAAAGGAAGCACAAAACGTGGTGAATGGTTTGAAACGTGCCAACTGGAACGGCCGTAAGGTAGCTGTCGAAGTTGCTTCTGACGAGCCAGGCGAAGGCCGTAGCGAAGGACGTCGCGATGGTGGTAGAGGCCGTGACGGTGGATTCCGCCGTGAAGGTCGTCCTGACCGTAGAGCAGGGGGCCGTCCAGAACGCAAAGGTGGTGATCGCCCTGAACGTGGCGGGAAGCGTGAAGACCGAGCACAATCATCAAAACCTAGCCGTGAGGAACGTGGCTACTCAAAAGAGCGCGGAAAGAAAGAAGACTGGCAACAGTTCTTTAAAGGCGAAACACCCGACTTCAGCGAAGAAGGATGGGCAAAACGCAAGCCACGCAGCAAGAAGTAATCATCTGTTTGACAGATAACCCTATATAGCAGAAAGGCTGAATAAACTCCTAAAATGGATTTATTCAGCCTTTTTTATATTTCGATATCAGAGTTCTTATAGCGTTTTAGCAAATTCTGCCGATACATAGTTATTGAGACTCTTGCAAGCCTCCGTGGCAAAATCCATGCCGCTGGCTATGATATTATCCCAGTCGTTTTCGCTTAAGCTCTCCATATCGCGATAGCGGATACGGTTTTTCAGCAGACCGAAGAGGATGCCAGCGTTGAAATTGTCGCCTGCTCCCACAGTGCTGGCTGCATCGATACGCGGAGTGGAGTAGTTCTTGCTGAACCCTTTGGTGTAGAGCGATACTGCCGAAGCACCCGCTGTATAGATGAAGTTGGGGCAATAAAATTTGACCTTGTCTTTGTAGACCTTCTCACCGTCGTTTATGCCATAAAGGTTAACGAAATCATCAGCCGATCCACGTACGATGGTAGCATATTCGAAATTCTCGATAATAGTCGCCGTCAATCGCATAGCTTCACCCTTGTGTGTAGCGCGGAAGTTAGGGTCGTAGTACACGATAGCATTCTTGCGACGTGCTTCTTCCAATAAGTCCACCACCTTGCTGCGCAACACCGGATTCAGGGCGAAATAAGACCCGAAGATCACGATATCATCCTCCTCTATTTGGGGAAATTCCACATCCAGTCGCTGAGCCGGATAGTCCTTATAAAACAGGTATTCAGCATCGCTTTGTTCGTTGAGGAATGCTAGTGCCACGGGCGATTTGCCATCAGGGAAAACATTCACATAGTCGGTCTGCATGCCGTTTTCGCGCATAAAGTCCAGAATGATACGTCCCACGTGGTCATTGCCTGTTTCGCTGATGAAGCACACCTTTACGCCACAGCGTGCCAGCGACACCATACCATTGAATACCGATCCGCCGGGGATGGCTGTCGATGGTTTGTTGTTCTCGAAGATGATGTCGAGGATCGTTTCCCCTATACCGATTACTTTTCGCATAGCTCTCTTGATTTTTCTCCCAGATATCCACCATGGTGACGTTTAGAGTATTCCTCCATGGTAAACTTTGTCTGTGTCATCGTCTGTACCACCAATATATCACCAATCACAGTCATGGCAGTGGTCGATGTCGTGGGTGTCATGCCCAGCGTACACACCTCATCGGGTTTGCCCGTGCTGAGACATACATCTGCTGCGTCGGCCAGTGGGCTACCAGGGTTACCTGTTATCACGATAAACTTCAGGTCGGGATTCAGGTTGCGTGCCAGTTGAGTCAGTTCCACGATCTCGCGTGTTTTGCCCGAGTTAGAGATCATCAGCAGTAAGTCATTGGGTTGAAGCACCCCCAGGTCGCCATGCTGGGCCTCGCTGGGGTGTAAAAACACCGATGGGATGCCGGTCGAACAAAAGGTAGTGGCGATGTTCATCGCTATCTGCCCGGCTTTACCCATGCCGCTAGTCACCAGTTTTCCTCGTTTCTGGTGTACTTGTTCCACTATCAGGTTCACCGCCTTTTCGTAATTATCAGTTATGGGGATATTGGCTACCGCCTCTGCCTCTTTGCGTAGCAGTTCTTTGATTGAGTCTATCATTCTTTTGTCAGTTCTTTAATTTCATCCAACGAGGTGACCACTGTGAAATAGTCCGAAACGAGATGACGCATGAATCCTTTCTGCTTCATCTCATCGAGCAAGGCAAGCAGCTTGTCATAAAACCCGTTGACATTGAATAGTATTATTTTTTTGGTGTAATAACCGATGGAAACCGCTGCCACTACATGAAAAATTTCATCGAGTGTGCCCACTCCTCCGGGTAGCGCTATCAGCAAGTCCGACATCTCTACCATCTTGTCCTTGCGGTCGCTCAGGTTGGCAGTCGATATGATGATATCGAGCAGAGTGCTCACTTTACCGTTTTGCTCCAATTTAGTAGGCACCACGCCAATGATGTTGCCACCGGCTGCCTTCGTAGCTTGTGCCACGCGTTCCATCATGCCCAGTGAGGCACCTCCATAGACCAAGCAATTGTGATTTTCACCAATCCATTGTCCCACTTTGTCGGCACATTCATAATAAACCGGATCAATCACATCCGATGCCGAACAGAATACTCCAATTTTTCTCATATACACACGGCTACTTTTTGTAATACTTGCAAAGTACGACAATTTGATTTTAATATAAAAATAATTGATTGTTTTTATCCTTTTCTCCTTCCGCCACTCTTCGGCATAGCTATTCTGACGATACGAATCTGTGTGGAGCAAGGCTACTCGATACTTATTGTAATCGCTCTTAGTGACCATACCCAGTCATCGTGATGAGCAACCGTGATCATGTCTCTGATGAAGGGTACTCATCAAACAACCTATAGCTTGTCTCTCCTTTTCAGATGCCTGGTCGCGTCTAGACTTGTCTTTATACTTTGCCTACAACTCTACTTATTGTATTTCTTTGTGTTTGTTTTTGGATATTGCTAAAGTTTTTATTTGCTTTATTGATGGCTTTCTATAAAACTATGGATACATTTGTATTTTGATATAACAAGACAAATAACATGAAAATAGAAAGTACTGATCCTCAGATACATGTTTTACCCAACGGTTTGCGTGTCATCTATCGTCCGTTGCCTACCGATGTAGCCTATTGTGGCTATGCCGTGAATGCCGGTACGCGTGACGAGGGTGATGATGAACAGGGTATGGCGCATTTTGTGGAGCATATGCTCTTCAAAGGAACCACTAAGCGCCGCGCATGGCACATCCTCAATCGTATGGAGGCAGTTGGCGGCGACCTCAATGCCTATACCAACAAAGAGGAGATGGTCATCTATTCGGCATTCCTTTCATCGGACTGGATGCGAGCGGTGGATCTACTCACAGATGTGGTATTTCACTCCACCTTTCCACAGCGCGAGATTGAAAAAGAGATTGAAGTGATCATTGACGAGATACAATCCTATGAGGACAACCCCTCCGAATTGATCTTTGATGATTTTGAGGATATGATCTTCAAAGGCAGCCCCTTGGGCCGCAACATATTGGGTCAACCCGATCAGCTACGCAGTTTCACCTCGACCGATGCATTGCGTTTTACACATCGCTTGTATCACCCCGATAATATGGTCTTCTTTGCACAAGGAAACCTAGACTTCAATCGTTTAGTAGCGAAGCTTGAGAAGCTCACGGCACACATTCCGCCCATGCCCAGTGATATACCTGTGCGGATAGCACCTCCTGTCTATGTGCCGCGTCGCGAAGTCATAGCCAAGGATACACATCAGGCACATGTCATGTTGGGTGCCCGTGGCTACAATGCGCACGATGACCGACGCACGGCCCTCTATCTGCTCAACAATGTGTTGGGTGGTCCGGGCATGAACAGCCGTCTCAACGTATCGCTGCGCGAGAAACGTGGGTTGGTCTACAACGTAGAATCCAATCTCACTTCGTATACAGATACCGGTGTATTTTCCATCTATTTCGGGACCGATACCCATGATGTCGATCGCTGCATGCGTTTGGTGAAGACCGAATTGAAGCGATTCTGTGATAAGAGACTGACCGATGCTCAGCTAACTGCTGTAAAGAAGCAGCTGATCGGACAAATATCTGTGGCTTCGGACAATTTTGAGAATAATGCCTTGGGTATGGGCAAAGTATTCCTGCACTACAACAAGTACGAGAATCGCGAAAGCGTATGCCGGCGCATCCGTGCCGTCACTGCCGACGAATTATGGGAAGTGGCCAACGAGATGTTTGCTGAGGAATATCTGTCTACCTTGATTTATAAATAGTAGTATTAACCTTTTAATATAAAAGAAATTATGAACAACAGCAAATGGGTTATCCTTACCTCTTCATTGATTCTGGCCCTGGGTTTCGTGTGCCTGGGAGCGCTGCTCAAAGGAGGCATTAAAGACTTTAAAGAGAGTAATCGAGTAGTGACTGTACGTGGTCTTTCTGAGCGTACGGTGGAGGCAGACAATGTGTTGTGGCCTTTGCAATATAAGATTATAGGCAACGATCTCACCGCTCTCTATGCCACGATGGAGCAAAACAATAGAAAGATTATAGACTTCTTAAAAGCCAATGGTATTTCGGAAACCGATATATCAGTAGCACTTCCAGAAGTAGTCGATCTGTATGCCGACCGCTACGCCAATATCAATGATATACGTTCGCGCTACAACATCACCGCTACAGTGACAGTGACCAGTACCAACATACCACAGGTGCTCAAAGCGATGAACAATACATCGACCCTTTTGAAAGATGGTCTGGCTATTTCATTCAGCGACTATGGCAGCAATGCCATCGTTTTCAGCTTTAAAGGCCTCAATAAGATCAAGCCTGAGATGATAAAGGAAGCCACAAAGAGCGCACGCGAAGCCGCCGAGAAATTTGCCGAAGACTCGGAAAGCAAACTAGGCAAAATCAAGTGGGCCAATCAAGGGCAATTTACCATTACCGATCCCGATAAGAATGCACCCTATATCAAGCAAGTACGGGTAGTTTCATCTATCGAGTACTATCTGAAAGATTAAGAAGTTGGCCTTCGGGCCAGCTTTTCTCCGAAAAACACATTTCTCTGGACAAACCCTTTCTTACTAATGAAAAACCTTTTTTTTCTCCTTTTTTCCTTCTCAGCTTTTTTTGCTCCGACACTTTCAGCCCAACTCAACATCGATTCATTGATGATGGTGTTGGACCAAACGATTAGCGAATCCGAAATATATAGCACGCGTCGTCAGAAGCACATCGACCAATTGCGTCAACGCTTGTCACAGGTCAGTCGTGGTGGTATAGAGGATTATCATCTCAATCATCAACTCTACCTGGAATTCAAGGCGTTTATTTGCGATTCTGCCATCTATTATCTCAATAACAATATTCGTTTGGCCGATTCGCTGGGCGACTTAGAGAAAAGCACAGAGGCACGTTTAGAACTCTCCTATCTATTGGCTTCATCGGGGATGTACAATGAAGCCATAGACGTGCTGAAGACAATAGACCGTCATACGCTGCAGCCACAGTTCCTTTCCGACTACTATTGGTGCATGGATAGGGTCTATGGTGAAATGGGGCACTATACGCAGGACAAGATTGCTTCCCATCGCTATTGGCTCATCTCACAAGCTTATAAAGACTCATTATATCAATGCCTATCGCCTGATTCGGACGAATATCTGGCCTTGCGCGAAACGATGTATCGATCTGATCAACTCTATGACGAAGCGTGTCGCATCAACGATATTCGTTTTTCAAAAACCCGCTTTGGTACACAGGCTTTTGCCGAGGTGGCCTACTTTCGCTCACTCATCTTACGCCAGAGAAAAGATATTGAAGGCGAGAAATATTATCTCGCCCTATCTGCTATATCCGATATACAGTCGGCCACCAAAGACCATGCCTCCCTGTGGATGCTTGCCGAACGTCTTTATAACGAAGGCGATGTAGAGCGGGCCTATCGCTATATGCGTTTTTCGTGGAACGAGAACAAATTCTTCAACGCCCGATTGCGCAGTTGGCAAAGTGCCGATGTGTTGTCGCTCATCGACAAGACCTATCAGGCTATGATCGAGAAGCAAAATGAACGGTTAGAGTCATACGCCTTTGTCATCACATTTCTGGTGCTGCTACTGGTGGTAGCACTGATTTACATCTATCGCCAGATGAAGAAACTAGCGTTGGCGCGCAATGACTTGCAGAGTGCCAACACACAGCTCAGCCAGCTCAATGGCGAGCTGAAAGACATGAACGTGTGTTTGCAGTCCACTAACGCCGATCTCTCCGAATCCAACCAGATTAAGGAGGAGTATATCGCTCGCTTTGTCAAACTATGTTCTACTTATATCGACAAGCTTGATGCCTATCGGCGCATGGTCAACAAGAAGATAACGGCAGGGCAGATCAAGGAATTGCAAAAGATCACACGTTCTCAAGAAGCATTGGACAGTGAGCTAGACGAGCTATATGCCAATTTCGACAGCGCGTTCCTTCATATCTTCCCCGACTTTGTCAGTCAGTTTAACGCTCTGCTTATCAATGAAGAACAAATACTGTTGAAGCGGGGCGAACTGCTCAACACCGAGCTTCGTATCTTCGCCTTGATACGTTTGGGAATAGTCGACAGTTCGCAGATCGCCGAATTCCTGCGTTATTCGGTCAATACCATCTATAATTATCGGTCGAAGGTGAAAAACAAAGCGAAAGTATCGCGCGAGGACTTTGAAGAACTGGTGAAGCAGATACGTTAATAATGCGGAAAGCGTGTAATGGCTTTTCATTCAGTACTATAGCTGTTATCAAACCATACATGTTAAAAGGAAAGGGTAGATTTGTTATATTGGTTATTATCATACGATACCTATGAATTATTTTACAAGTAACGAACAGCAAAGTCGAAGTAACATGGTGTAAAATGTTTTAAAGAAATAATACGTAGTTTTGCTATAACGTGTTTAGCGAGTAAACGCAATAGATTACCTTAATTTAAAACTATAGTATTTATGAAAACAAAATTACTCTCTCTACTTATTGCTTCTATGGGTTTCTCAGCCACTACCTCGGCTCAAGACTTTGTTATAGACAACTATGACAGCAAGACTGTCGGCGAATCTTATGTTTTATCTACATCTTGGGGCACAGATGTAGGTGTGGCCACTGTAAAAGAGGATCCTGCCAAGAAAGGCAATGCTTTGCACATCGCCACTACCGACTATAACGGCTTCCCCTATTGCGAGGTGACACTACCTGCAGGCAAGACACTGGCCGACTATGTAGCCTTTGCGTTCGATATCTACATTTTGCCCAGCGAAAAAGATGGAGGCCCAAACTGGAAACAAGCTTCCATAAATATCGATGGAGTTGATGTATATGTAGACGATGGATACCCCAATCAGGCTTCGCTAAGCACTTGGACCACCAAAGCTTACGCTATGGATGCGCTGAAACTGACAGACGCCGACAAAGCTAAAACATCGTTTAAGGTGACTTTTGGTATTAATTCTAATGTAGCTGATTACTATGTAGACAATGTGAAACTGATTTCGGCAAGTTCGCTTGATGCTGATGGTGCTTATGTAGTGGGCGACTTTGAAGCTGCAGAAATAGGCGACCAACTCTCCGTGAAATGCTGGAGTGCTGGTGAAGCAGTGGCCGTAGTAGCAGAAGATCCTGTAAATGCTGCTAATAAAGTGGTACACATCACTACTACAAACTGGGATGGTGGTGTCTTGTTAGAGGCTGTTCTTCCTACCGGAATGAAACTAGGCGATTTCAA
>CAMTPC010000083.1 GCA_947074295.1 uncultured Bacteroides sp.
CGGCAGGTGTAGGAGCCGAAGCCATGAAGGTATTTGGCGAAGCCTATTTTGGCATCATATCTGCCATACTTACCATACTGATCTTAATATTTTCCGAAATTATCCCCAAAACCATCGGCGCCAGATATTGGCGCAACATTGCCATTCCTTCAGCAAGGCTACTCCAGTTATTGGTCTATATATGCTATCCCTTGGTGTGGCTATCCGAACTGATTACTCGACTATTGACTTCAAAAAACATAGAATGCACTATATCTCGTGAAGAGGTATCGGCCATGGTTGATGTTTGTACCAAAGAGGGTGTCTTTCAGTCGAAAGAGAATCTAGTGATTCAAAACCTCATTAAACTAGAGAGCATCAAGGTGGGCGAAGTGATGACACCTCGTATCGTAACAATCGTTGCGCAGGAATCGGAAACAGTACGTGAGTTTTACGCCGACAAGTCGTTTCGACCCTACTCTCGCATCCCTATTTATAAGGACGATAACAGCTTTATCACAGGGTATGTGCTCACCAAAGACATCCTAGAACTTCTCACCGAAGATAAATTCGAGGTAACACTGGCTGACATCAAACGCTCCATCATGATGATATCGGATCAAGATTCAGTTTATTCAGCCTGGGAAAAGATGCTCGAAAAGAAGGAACATATCGTATCGGTAATCAATCAATATGGTTCTTTCGAGGGTATTATCACCATGGAAGATGTAGTAGAAACAATCTTAGGTCTCGAGATTATTGACGAAAAAGATACAGTAGTGGACATGCAACAGCTCGCACGCGAAAAATGGGAAGAGCGTATGTCGAAGTACAAACATCTTTCGAAACATCTGTAGTGCCCCCTCTAGAGCTAGAACCATCTTTACCTTTTAAGCCGTAATTTCAGATCATAACTTGAAAATTGAATTCCCCTGCCTGTGCTTGTTTCATGGGTAGGGCTAGATTTTAACAACCACGCTAAGCATATATCCATACTTTGGATTTCTTCCTTTTTTTGGCCAAATGACATGAGCCCATAAAGTATAGATTATATTTGCCAATAATCGATTAATAACCTTCGTATAACATTTTTATAGTACATATAAAAAGTATATATTTGCAATTTGTGTAGCATCTGTTAAATGATTGAGCTAATTTCTCTCCAAAATGGACAAAATTACTTGACACAACAAGCTATTTGAATATACAACGTTAAAACTCTATTTATTAATTAATAACTTTTCAATTTTATGTTCAGTAAACATCCTAAAGGACTAATTGCTGCGTCATTTGCCAACCTAGGAGAACGCTTCGGCTTCTACACCATGATGGCAATTCTCGTGCTTTTCTTACAGGCAAAGTTCGGCTTAAACGAAACGGATGCCGGTATCATCTACACTACTTTTTATTGCTTAATCTATCTTTTGGCCCTAGTTGGTGGCGTCATCGCCGATAGACTGCACAATTACAAAGGCACCATCTCATGGGGTATCGCTTTGATGGCCATTGGTTATCTTATTTTGGCTATCCCTACTCCAACGCCTGTCAACAACAAGGCTTTAATGTTGGGTATTTCTTGCTTCGGCTTGTTCGTTATCGCGTTCGGTAACGGTCTATTCAAAGGTAACTTGCAGGCATTGGTGGGTCAGATGTATGACGATCCTCGCTATTCATCGATGCGCGACTCAGGTTTCTCATTGTTCTACATGTTTATCAACGTAGGTGCTATCTTCGCTCCACTTGCAGCAGTAGGTGTACGTAGCTGGTGGTTGGGCAATTTTGGTTATTATTACGATGCCGATCTTCCTGCACTTTGTCACAGCAAGCTAGAAGGAACACTATCTGAACAAGCAGCAGCCAACTTCCAGATCCTTTCTGAAAAAGCTTCTGCAGCGCAGATTCAAGATCCTACTGCTTTCGCTAGAGACTATCTGAACGTATTTACAGAAGGTTTCCACTATGCTTTCGCTGTTGCCATCATTGCCATGTTGGTTTCATTGGTAATCTTCTTTATCAATAAAAAGCGTTTCCCAAATCCAGCCGACAAAACTGCTGCAGCAGCAAAAGGATCTATCACACAGATGGATGTGCAAGAGATACGTCAACGCATGTTGGCTTTGTTTGCCGTGTTTGGTGTGGTTATCTTCTTCTGGTTCTCCTTCCACCAAAATGGTCTTACATTGACCTTCTTTGCTAGAGACTATACACATCTTGAAATAGGTAAATGGCCGATTACTGCCGAATTGTTCCAATCATTGAACCCATTCTTCGTGGTGTGTTTGACTCCACTTGTAATGGCAATCTTTGCATGGCAACGCCGTAACGGACGCGAAGCTTCTACACCTAAGAAGATCGCTATCGGTATGGGTATTGCAGGATTGGCTTACGTAGTAATGGCCTTGGGATCTTATTTCTCAGATCTTCCACGCTATGCTGATGTTCAGCAAATGGGTATCTCGGATGTGAAGGTAACTCCTTGGTTACTTATCGTGACCTACTTTATCTTGACAGTAGCCGAGCTATATATTTCTCCACTAGGTATCTCGTTCGTGTCTAAGGTGGCTCCTCCTAAATATCAAGGTATCATGCAAGGTTGTTGGCTAGGCGCTACAGCCGTGGGTAACCAATTGGTACTGTTGGGTGCTATCTTCTACCAATCTATTCCTATCTGGTTGACATGGACTGTATTTGTGGTAGCTTGCGGTATCTCAATGTTTACTATGCTATTCATGCTGAAATGGTTGGAAAGAGTAGCTAAATAAGACTTTTCCGACTTAAATCATAACAAAGGCTGTCTGACTTATAATTGTTGGACAGCCTTTATTGTATTCATTTATTTCAACTCTTCCTTCTCGTCAAAGAAAAGATTCTGCAATGCAAAAACTCCGCATAGATAGATGCATCGAGTAGCCTTTGTCAGCGACCTGATCATGGTTATTCCACGTGATCAAAAAGCCTTGCGTAGATCGGCTAGTTTTAAAGGTCATTGCAGAGATCATGCCGTTCTAGTCCAATCGAAATATTTCAACAATAAAGCGAACTCTCAACCCCAACAACCATCACTGATTATCAATGTATTATAAAAAGCATGGTTCTTCTGTGAAAAAAGCACGGTTTTTCTACAGAAGAATCCCTATTCTTTTGAGAAAGAATGCCTATTCTGTTTTAAACGATGATTAAGTAGCGGTTAAATGGCGTTTAAATGGATAATTTTATTTGTCTGACAAAAGAGATGATTGATAGAAGTAGGATCTGGAAAGTAGAGCTCTCAATGATCTCTATTGTATAAATTAGAATTCATTCTGTAAATTAGCCAAGCGATAAAATTTCGTGGTAATCTTGTTTCAATTTCAACTATCGCATGCCATTTATATTATTTCAAACACAACAAATACTTATATTGCAGTGTTATATTAAAAAAAAAGAATTACTTATAGGACAAGCACAGTCCATCATTATATTGACTTTCTGTAGTTTTCGTCTTAATAAGTCCATGATAAAAAACAAATAAATGTAATTATATTTAGAACCAATGCCATATAACACAAATCTAATTAAATCAATATGAAAAAGTTATACCCCCTAATGTTATTAGTCTTACTATTTTCTGTCACACAATGCAGAAAAAAAGAACAGATGGAACAACCGCCTGTCTTTGGCATAGAAGCCTTGGCAGTCAACGAATATATTGAAATGAGCGAAGATGAATATGCCACTATCCCTCTATATATCTTTCAGCCTCTTCATCTGCAACCCGCATTTACTACCACCCGACCAGAACCAACAGATCAATCTATCTATTTTGCTGCTGCTGCGGCTTTTACTGGCAAAAACCTGACGAGTATCTGTGGACCCTACATCATTGATGGAATAATAGGCGATAATTTCTACAAAGGCAATATGAACGGTTTTGCCGCTATGTGGGGTGATCAGCTGAAGATAGGGTTAATAAGTGATTCGGCTAGCTATTACAAGCAATGGGTAAAAGAAAAGAAGGGTGATTATTTTGAGCAATGTCTTCTAGTTGACGCTGGGGAGACGGTGAAATGTACACTTTTTACAAGAAAAACAAAGCGCAGAGCATTGGCAACGAAGGAAGGAAAGGCCTTAGTTATAGAGTCTAAGAGTGCAGAAACAATAGATGATTTCTCGCTAGCACTAAAAGCTTATGGAGTAGAATCTGCCCTCTACTTGGATATGGGAGGATGGAGCTATGGATGGTACAAAGATGCAATGGGCAATGTGAAGCACATCGGCTTTCACACGCCCAATACAAAGCACCAGACCAACTGGATTGTTTTCAGAAAGTCTAAATAAGACTATTTAACGGCGTCGGGTTGTATCCCGAACTGATAAACACAGCGGCTATAATAGGTTTCTCCAGGACGAAGAGCAGTCGAAGGGAACTGTGGTTTGTTGGGACTATCGGGATAGTGTTGCGTTTCCAGACAAACAGATGAACGTTTAAGATAGGCTATACTATCTTTGCCCACCATAGCGCCACGCAGACCATTGGCGGTGTAGACCTGCAAACCAGGTTCGTTGGTATATATCTGCATCGTGCGACCGCTTTTAGGATCAATCAGCTCGGCTGCCAAAACGTTTTCGTCGCCATTGGTATCGAGCACCCAGTTATGGTCATATCCCCCTGTGATATTTAGCTGTAAACAGTCTTCATCGTGACGTTCGCCTATCAAGCGTGAAGCACGAAAATCAAAGGGAGTATCTTCTATGGTAACAATTTCCCCTGTAACACATTTCAAGGAATCATAGGGAGTATAAGATGAGGAGTTGATATAAAGCAACTGATCTTCTACGGTGGTATTGAAATCGCCCGAAATATTGAAGAAAGAATGGTGGGACAGGTTGACCACTGTAGGTTTATCAGTAGTGGCTGTATAAGTGATGTCTAGTGCATTGTCTGGCGTCAGCTTGTAAATAAGGTCGACAGCCAGATTGCCTGGGAAGCCATTTTCGCCATCGGGTGAAACGAGTGATAGTTTTAAGGTACGTGCATCGAGCTGCTCGGCAGTCCATATCTTTTCGGCAAATCCGGGAGTGCCACCATGTGCGCAGTGGATACCTGCTGTATTGGGCACTAGTTGATAAGTGATAGAATCAAGGTTAAAAGTAGAGTTCAGGATACGCCCAATATAACGACCGATAGTTGCACCGAAATTCTGACGCTTTGCCAGATATTGGGCGATAGTAGGATAACCAGCCACTACATCCTCAAACACCCCGTCTTTATCGGGTACCATCAAAGATACCAATCGGCCTCCGTAGTTAGTGACGCAAGCTTCCATGCCATTTTCGTTGCGCAGCACAAATAGATCGATATCTTGACTGTCAATGGTGGTCTGAAAATCTGCTTTTTGTAGCCCCGAAAGAGTTTTTTGCTCTTCATGCTGGCAAGATAATAATAGGCAAGCGACAGAAGAAATAAAAAGAAAGTGTAAATGTTTCAGATGAAGCATAATGTCAATAGTTTGAACGTGATTTTAATACTATTTCGCAAAGATAGGATGAATAATTTAAAATTAAAAACTTAACTTTGCCCCAATCAAACTAACAAAAAACGATTAATATGAAAAAGCTATTACTATTCGTAATGTTATTGACAGCGAGCATCGGGGTGATGTTTGCCCAAGCAAAAGCAGAAATCAAATTTGACAAGACAACCTACGACTTCGGCACATTCCCAGAATCGGAACCTGTGGTGACCGGCCTTTTTATCTTTACCAATGTGGGTGACGCGCCACTGGTGATTCATCAAGCTGTGGCCTCATGTGGTTGTACTGTACCCGAATACACCAAAGAACCTGTATTGCCAGGACAAAGCGGCACTATCAAAGTGACCTACAACGGTGAGGGCAAATTTCCTGGTCATTTCAAGAAATCCATCACACTGCGCACCAATGCCAAGACCGAAATGATGCGTGTCTATGTGGAAGGAAATATGAAAGCCAAAGAAAAAGGGAAAGAATAGAGCTTAGAAACTTAACATATTGTTAACAGAATGGGGAATCTTTGATTCTCCATTTTTTTTTGTTTTCTTTGACGCTGTTTTGCTTAAACAGGTATAAATCACCTGCTTCTTCTAATTTTTCTTTAGCACTTTGCACGAAAAACACCGAAGAGCAACACAAGAAAAACAAATATCTACTAACACAAAAATATCAAGAGAAACAATGGACGTAAAGAATGAGGACAAGTTTACGGGACTACCCGAAAACGCGTTTAGAGAGTTAAAGGCAGGGGAAGTGTACAACCCCATCATGAGCCCCGATAAGAATTATCCACAGGTGACCGTCTGGTCGGTGTGTTGGGGTGTGGCGATGGCTATCTTGTTTTCGGCAGCAGCAGCCTATCTGGGACTTAAAGTGGGCCAAGTGTTCGAAGCCGCTATCCCTATCGCTATTATCGCTGCTGGTGTGTCGAGCGCCACAAAACGCAAGAATGCACTGGGCGAGAATGTCATCATTCAGTCTATCGGTTCGTGTTCGGGAGTGATTGTAGCTGGTGCAATCTTTACCCTACCCGCTTTGTATATTTTGCAAGATAAATATCCCGAAATGTCGGTGACTTTCTTCCAAGTATTTGTTAGCTCACTACTTGGTGGTGTGCTGGGTATCTTATTCTTGATTCCTTTCCGTAAATACTTCGTAAGCGATATGCACGGCATGTATCCTTTCCCCGAAGCCACTGCCACTACACAGGTATTGATCTCGGGCGAAAAAGAAGGTAGCCAAGCCAAACCGCTTCTTCTGGCAGGTCTGATTGGCGGTCTTTATGACTTCGTCGTAGCCACTTTCTGCTTGTGGAACGAGAGCTTCTCAACTCGTTTCTGTGCCTTAGGCGAATCTATTGCTCAACGTTCTAAGATGCTGTTCGACATCAACATGGGTGCTGCCCTATTGGGTTTAGGCTACATCATCGGGCTGAAATACGCAATTATTATCTGTGCTGGATCACTAGCTGTATGGTGGATTATTATTCCTGGCATGGCTATGATCTGGAGCGACACAGTGATCAATACATGGAATCCAGATATCGTGACAACAGTTGGCGATATGGATCCTGCCATGATCTTTACACATTATGCCAAAAGTATCGGTATTGGTGGTATCGCTATGGCGGGTATCATCGGCATCTTCAAGTCGTGGAGCATCATTAAAGGTGCAGTGGGCCTTGCGGCACAAGAGATGAGCGGCAAGAAAAACGCATCAGCAGTCGATGCAAGCGTGAAACGCACACAACGCGACCTGTCTATGCGTTTTATCGGTATCGGTTCGATCATTACATTGATCCTTATCACTCTTTTCTTCTATTTCGATGTGATGCAGGGCAACTTGCTACATACTTTAGTAGCTATCGTTTTGGTAGCTGTAATCGCTTTCTTGTTTACTACTGTGGCAGCTAATGCCATCGCTATCGTGGGTACTAATCCAGTATCGGGTATGACACTGATGACACTTATCTTGGCTTCTGTAGTGATGGTAGCCGTAGGTTTGAAAGGAACATCGGGCATGGTAGCAGCGCTAGTGATGGGTGGTGTGGTTTGTACTGCACTGTCTATGGCAGGTGGTTTTATCACCGACTTGAAGATTGGTTATTGGCTAGGTAGTACGCCAGCCAAGCAAGAGAGATGGAAATTCTTGGGTACAGCCGTTTCTGCAGCAACTGTAGGTGGTGTAATGATCATCTTGAATCAATCGTATGGTTTCAGTAGTAGTGAGTTGCAAGCACCACAAGCCAACGCTATGGCAGCTGTGATCGAACCATTGATGAGTGGTGTCAATGCACCTTGGTTGCTCTATGGCATTGGTGCTGTGATCGCTATTGTGTTGACGTTTTGCAAGGTTCCTGCTTTGGCATTTGCCTTGGGTATGTTCATTCCATTGTCCCTCAACACGCCTCTTGTAGTAGGTGGCTTGATTCATTGGTATGTGAGCTCTCGTAGCAAAGACAGCGCTGTAAACAACGAGCGTAGCGAGAAGGGTACACTTTTGGCATCGGGTTTCATAGCTGGTGGTGCGTTGATGGGTGTAGTGAGTGCAGGTATACGTTTTGCAGGTGCCGACTTGCGCATGTTGGAATGGGTAGAAAACCCATGGTCGCAAGTAGTTGGTTTGATGGCTTATGCTTTGCTAATCATCTATTTCGTGAAAGCTTCAATGAAGATAAAATAACGGAGAGTGATTCCAAATCACTCTTCTTCTACTAAATAAAGAAATCGTATGAAAAAGATCTATTCTTTGATGCTCCTAGCGTTGTTATGTACTTCTCATCTGCATGCAGAAGAGAAGTCGCAACAGAAAGAGCAAGAAAAAAGCTTGGTATTGTCCAATGCGCTCTCATTTGTAGATACTCCTTACACAGCCAATACGCTTGAAACTGGCAATGAAGAGTTTCTTGTCATCGACTGTGACAATGTAGATTGTACTACAATGGTAGAATATGCATTGGCTATGGCCTTGTGCCAAGGGCAAGGCAGAGATATGTCCGAGGCTGAGTTTGCCAAGCATCTCCAAGACATCCGTTATCGCGATGGCAAGATTGATGGCTACACATCTCGTCTACACTACATGTCGGAGTGGGTGAAAAACGGTGTAAAGAATGGTTTCCTAGAAGATGTAACTGCAGCAAACAGTCCGTATACACAACAGTTGAATGTGTCGTATATGACCAATAATGCAAATCGCTACTCACAACTGGCCAACTCGCCTGAGAATGTAGCACGCATGAAAGAAGTGGAGCGTTCATTATCGGGCAATACAGTGAGTTGGATTCCGAAAGACAAGGTTTTACACTCAGGTCCTTCGTATATCAAGAATGGCGACATCATCTTAGTCACATCCGCCACTCCTGGTTTGGACATCGCTCACATGGGTGTGGCAATCTAT
This sequence comes from uncultured Bacteroides sp., assembly GCA_947074295.1. GTDB lineage: Bacteria > Bacteroidota > Bacteroidia > Bacteroidales > Bacteroidaceae > Bacteroides. The sequence continues at coordinate 8,886 of CAMTPC010000083.1, forward strand.
GTAGGTGACAGCCTATGCCTGCTCCACGCTTCGTCTGACAAAGGCAAAGTGATAGTTGAGCCATTGACTGTAAAAGCCTACTTGGCACAAAACGATCGTTTCTCGGGCATCCGAGTTGTAAGAATGAAGAAATAAGAACTGTTTCAGACCTGTAGTAGTCTGACCAATTCGTCTTGAAGGCGTTGCTGCACTTCGCAAAGCGGAACCTCTTTACCGAGTTCGCGAGCAAGTGAAGTGACGCCTTTGTCTGTGAATCCACATGGATGAATATAGCTGAAATAGCGCAAATCCGTATTCACATTAAAAGCCAGCCCGTGCATCGTCACATAGCGGCTACTGCGCACTCCAATGGCGCATATCTTCCGTTCGGTAGGCTGGCCTGCATCTAGCCATACACCTGTGGCGCCATCCACACGTGTAGCGACAATGCCATAGGCTGCGCATACACAGATCACTGCTTCTTCTAATAGATGAATATAGTTTTTCAGTCCCAATCCAAAATCTTCAAGATTGATGATGGGATAGCATACCAATTGCCCGGGTCCATGATAGGTGATGTCTCCTCCCCTGTCAGTGCGGTAGAGTGTGGCATCAATTGCCTTTAATTGTTCTTCTCCTAAGAGCATGTTGTTGGCTTGGCCATGGCGCCCTAGTGTATAAACATGTGGATGCTCGCAAAAGATAATCGTGTTGTCATACGCCTCTTCGGCTAATTTGGCGCGGATCACTTCATCGAATATCCCCTCTTGCTTTTTCCACGCTTCATCATAGGGGATTACGCCCCAGTCGGTTGTCTGTAATTTCATATTATATGATATATATATCAGCTATAAAGGCCACAGAAAAGATCTTCTACCTTCCCTATGGCCTTGCTAATCATTTATCAAATATCTCTGTAAGGAGATAACAGTAAGCTTATAGTTTATACAAATCGCTTGCCGCCAGTAGCTCTACCTTCTTATCGGTAAGCACGCGAATGCAATTGTCCATATCATTCGGACGGATGATAACGTTGGCAGTATTTCCATTGGCAAACGAGTACATGTATTCGATAAACACACCCTCGTTAGAGAGGAACTTCAACACACGAGCTAATGAACCAGGGATATTGGGGCAGCTGATACCCACTACATCGGTGATGTTTACTGCGAAATGATGTTCCTTTAAAGCCTTATACGCTCTATCAGGGTCAGACACAATACCACGAAGGATGCCGAAGTCAGCATTTTCTGCAATGCAGAGTGCCGAAAGATTCACATTCTCATTGGCCAGAATCTCGGTCACTTCTGTCAAACGTCCAGATTTGTTTTCCAGAAAAATCGAAAGTTGTTTTGCTATCATAAGTATAAGTATTTAGAGTTTTCTCTTGTCTATCACACGTTTCGCCTTACCTGTACTGCGTTCGATGCTGCGAGGTTCAACCAGCTTCACATCCACGCCAAGTCCTAACACACTGTGTAAGCGGCCTTGCAGTTTCTTCTTCAGTGCCAGCATCTTGTTGATCTCATCCGAGTAGTAACCATCACGTACCTCTACTTGTAACTCCATGGTATCGGTATTGTTCACACGATCCACAATCAAAAGATAGTGAGGCTCAAATTCAGGCAGCTCTAGGATTACCGATTCGATCTGTGTAGGGAATACGTTGACTCCACGGATGATCAACATATCATCGCAACGACCCAAGATACGGTCCATGCGAACCATAGTACGTCCACATTCGCAAGTATCATAGTGCAGAGCGGTGAGGTCTTTGGTGCGATAGCGCAATAGGGGCATACCTTCTTTAGTAAGATGCGTAAAGACTAGCTCACCCATTTCACCTTGTTCTACTGGTAGATTGGTTTCGGGGTTGATGATCTCTGGATAATAATGGTCTTCGTTAAGGTGAGTACCACATTGGTGTTCACATTCGTAGCCCACACCAGGTCCAGCAATTTCGCTCAATCCATATATATCATAGGCTTTGATGCCCATCTTTTCCTCGATTTCCTTGCGCATGTTCTCGGTCCAAGGCTCAGCACCAAATACACCTACTTTCAGTTTGAAATCTTCGCGCGGTAAGCCTGAATCCTTGATAGCATCAGCCAAGTAAAGAGCGTAAGAAGGAGTACAGCAGAGCACAGAAGAGCCAAAGTCGTGCATTAGCGTGATTTGTTTCTCGGTGTTGCCGCTAGACATAGGTATCACCGAAGCACCAATATATTCGGCTCCGGCATGTGCACCCAAACCACCTGTAAAAAGTCCATAACCATAAGACACTTGGAAAATATCCTTGTTGTCAGCGCCATAGGCAGTAAAAGCACGTGCCAAGCATTCGGTCCACGAAGAGAGATCTTTACGGGTATAGCCCACGACGGTAGGTTTGCCCGTAGTGCCCGATGACGCGTGAATACGTACAATCTCGCTCATAGGTGTAGCCATTAACCCAAAAGGATAATTGTCTCGGAGGTCGTGTTTGGTGGTGAAAGGAAGTTTTACAATATCATCAATCGAATTAATATCATCAGGGGTAATCCCCATTTCCTGCATCTTTTTACGATAAAAAGGAGTGTTGTGGTAGACATGTTCGACTGTCTTTTTCAATCGGATGCCTTGTAGTTTCCGCAGCGTCTCGCGGTCCATACACTCAATGGATTCGTTCCATATCATAGCTTTACATTCTTAATTAGTTAACGTCAATATTGTTAAATTGTCATGTATGCAAAGAAAAGCAATAATTTGGAAAAAACAGCTAATGGATTTAAAAAGTTATCATCGAGGCTACAAATTGTCCAGATAAGGCAGTCATTCGCAAACAAGGTGTTCGCATGAATCGTTGTATATATAGAATTGTCAAATCAATAGGACTAATTAAGTTAAAATAGTTTGTGTATGCTGATTTTTTTGCCGAATATTGTCTTATCAAACTACACGAGTGTATGAAATTTGAACTTACTTCTGCTTTCAAACCTACGGGCGATCAACCCGATGCTATCGCACAGCTCACCGAAGGTGTGCTTCAAGGTGTTCATGCCCAAACGTTGTTGGGTGTTACTGGCTCGGGCAAGACCTTCACCATTGCCAACCTGATAGCCAATATCAACAAACCGACACTGATTCTGAGTCATAACAAAACACTCGCAGCACAGCTCTATAGTGAATTCAAGGGCTTCTTTCCCAACAATGCCGTCGAGTATTATGTGTCTTACTATGATTACTATCAGCCCGAAGCGTACTTGCCCTCAAGTGATACCTATATAGAGAAAGACCTCGCCATCAATGACGAGATCGACAAGCTACGACTAGCAGCTACTTCTTCCCTACTATCGGGGCGCAAAGATGTGGTAGTCGTTTCATCGGTGTCCTGTATATATGGTATGGGGAATCCGGCCGACTTTTACGAGAATGTGATCGAAGTGCAACGGGGCAAAATGCTAGACCGCAATGTATTGTTGCGCAGATTGGTAGATAGTCTATATGTGCGCAATGATATTGACCTGAAACGTGGCGCATTTCGCGTGAAAGGCGATACAGTAGATATCAGTCTGGCCTATACCGACAATCTACTGCGCATCAGTTTTTGGGGCGATGAGATAGATGCCCTGGAAGAAGTAGATCCCATAACGGGTGTCACTGTATCGACATTTGATACTTATAAGATATATCCTGCCAATCTGTTTATGACCACGAAGGAGACCACCTTCCGAGCCATACACGAGATAGAGGATGACCTGACAAAGCAAGTGGCCTATTTCAATTCCATCGGCAAAGAGTTTGAGGCTAAACGCTTGTACGAGCGCGTGACCTATGACATGGAGATGATGCGTGAGCTAGGACACTGTTCGGGCATTGAGAACTATTCGCGCTATTTCGATGGTAGGCAACCGGGCACGCGTCCCTATTGCTTACTCGATTTTTTCCCACAAGATCATCTGATCGTAATTGATGAGAGTCATGTGAGTGTGCCGCAGATACGTGCCATGTATGGGGGCGACCGTGCCCGCAAGACTAATCTGGTGGATTATGGCTTCCGTTTACCTGCCGCACTAGACAACCGTCCGTTGAAGTTTGACGAGTTCGAAGGAATGGCCAAACAGGTAGTCTATGTTAGCGCCACCCCTGCCGACTATGAGTTGGCACAATCGGAAGGTATCATCGTGGAGCAAGTGATTCGTCCTACCGGTTTGCTTGACCCTATCATTGAGGTTCGTCCCAGCATGAATCAGATAGACGACTTGATGGAAGAGATTCAACAACGCATCGAAAGAGATGAGCGTGTACTTGTCACCACCCTTACTAAACGCATGGCCGAGGAGCTGACCGAGTATCTGCTGAATCACAATGTTCGCTGTAACTACATTCATAGTGATGTAGACACATTGGAACGCGTGAAGATCATGGACGATTTGCGTCAAGGTGTCTATGACGTGTTGATTGGAGTCAATCTACTGCGCGAAGGATTGGACTTACCCGAAGTATCATTGGTAGCTATCCTCGATGCCGACAAAGAAGGCTTCTTGCGCTCCCATCGCTCCTTGACACAAACAGCAGGGCGTGCAGCGCGCAATGTCAACGGTATGGTTATCATGTATGCCGATAAGATCACCGATAGCATGCAACTGACGATTGATGAGACTAACCGCCGCCGCGAAAAACAGCTGGCCTATAATGAAGCCAACGGCATCACGCCACAACAAATCAAGAAGGCGCGAAATCTGGCTGTATTTGGCAGTCACACCGACGAACTGGAAAGCGAATACCGCGAGAAGAAGATCTATGTGGAGCCATCACAACCCGTCATTGCTGCGGAAGCTTTAGAAAACTACATGACGCGTCCGCAGTTGGAGAAGACCATCGAGAAGACACGACGTCAGATGCAAGATTCCGCCAAGAAGTTGGAGTTTATCCAAGCCGCACAATATCGCGACGAGCTGCTTAAACTCGAAGATCTACTGCAAGAACGTTTCGGGTAGAATGAAATATATATCTATAATTACGATATAAAGATTCCGTGAATCATTCTCTTCCTGCTAAAGAGGTGATTCACGGAATTTATATTTAGAAATAGTAAGATGGGTATTGTCTTATTCTCAACCTCCAAGTAGTTCAGTCAGCTTGATACCCCATCCAGGTGTCTTACCACCCATCATGAAATAGGCTTCTTTGAAACCAACCTTCATCATAAAGTATTTATGCCCCATTTTCATTACACCAGTCTTTCCACCATAGATCAGATCTGAATGTATATAGAATGCTTTGTGGTGTCCCATGTCACCGAAACACATCACCACAGGCTCCAACTTCATTTCCTTTTCTTCGCCATCAAGCTTGCCCATATCTTTGGCAATCTGCTGTGCCACAATGCGCGCTTGTTGATCGCCTATACCGCCAAGCTTGGGAGCAGTCAAAGCTGCACAATCGCCCACGGCCAATATTTCGGGATGGTCAGGATTGCGCATATAAAGGTCAGTCACCACAAATCCCATTTCATCGACTATAGGAAGCTGTTTCATGAAATCGTGTGCCACCCAGTTGGGCAACACTATTTTCAGCTCTGCCTCCACTGATTTGCCATTCACAAACTCAATACCATCTTTTGTGATTTCCTTGATGTCTTGTGTCTGATTGACGTACGACATACCCATTTGGTCGACTGCCATGTGCAAGAATTCTTTAACCAACGGAATACCCGCATCTTCGGCTATCCATTCGCCCTGCGTGAAAAGGGTGATATTCTTGGCAGAGCCCCATTTCCGTTCTTCGAGCAATGCCGATAAGCCCAAAGACAACTCCAAAGGAGGACCTTCGCAGGCAGAAGTCATATTAGGAATCCAGTCTGGACGTCCTTTAGTGCCCATCTGGAAACGAGCTGTACCGATAGCTATAGGGCCACCCTTATACTGTCCGCCGAATAAATAGCGTCGCAACTTGTTGCCATAGTATGTGTCCGAAACCGTATGCCCATACTCGGCAAAGCCTGGAAGAGCCGCATAATCCAGCTTACAGCCTAAAGCGATTACCAAATAGTCGTATTGCACCTTCTCGGATGCTGCTCCTGGTCGTTCCGTAGGAGTTATAGTCACCGATTTGGCGTCCACATCTATTTCCTTGACTTCAGCTTGCAGAAATGTAGAACCATCCTGTTTCAGAAAATGATAGAACTGCATTTGCAGCTTCTCTTCCGGATCGTTATCCGCGAAAACCTCCATCTGAATATTGGGTACAAACACCAAGTAAGGCTTCCGATCAATGACCGTAACATCTATTGCATCGCCCGATTTCTCTTTGATAAAGCGCGCCGCAGTCAGCCCACCAAAATTGCAACCTAATACAACTACATGGGGTTTACCTTTTATACCAGCCGTTTCATTCATACTACTTCAAGTTTCTAATTAAAAAATATCTAACGCACTATAAGTACATTTTGTTTATAATATAGTCTATATTCAAGAAATAGAATACCATAAATTTTAGGCTATAAAAAAGTTGTGCTAATTTCGCAGCAACCATTAGCAAAAACAATAGAATATTATGAACGAATTATTTAGTGTAAAAGACAGAGTAGTAGTGATTACCGGTGGTACAGGTGTTCTGGGCAAAGGCATTGCCGCACATCTAGCCAAAGAGGGTGCCAAAGTAGTGATTCTGGGACGCAAGGAAGAAGAAGGCAACAAAATAGTGGGCGAGATTATTGCCAACGGCGGAGATGCTTGTTTTCTGAAATCGGATGTACTCGATCGCGACTCACTCATTGCCAACCGCACTGCTATCCTTGAGAAATATGGCACGATAGACGCTTTGATAAATGCCGCTGGCGGCAACATGCCTGGCGCCACTATCACACCCGACAAGACTTTCTTGGATGTAGATATCGAATCATTCCAAAGAGTGGTAGATTTAAATTTGACAGGTACTGTATTGCCGACTCAAGTATTTGGCGAAGTGATTATAAAAAATAAAAAAGGCAGCATCATCAACTTCAGCTCAGAGTCTTCACTGCGTCCATTGACGCGTGTCATCGGCTATAGTGCGGCTAAGTCGGCCATCAACAGCTTTACTCGCTCGCTGGCTACCGAGATGGCCATTAAGTTTGGTAAAGGAATCCGTGTCAATGCCATTGCTCCTGGCTTCTTCTTGACCGAGCAAAACCGCACGTTGCTGACTAATCCTGACGGCTCATTGACCGATCGTGCTAAGTCGATTATCGCCCATACACCATTCGGTTGCTTTGGCGAACCCGAAGATCTATATGGCACTACACAATACCTGATCAGTGATGCTTCTAAATTCGTAACGGGTACAGTGGCCGTTGTGGATGGTGGTTTTGATGCATTTGCTATTTAATACAACGATAAAAAGACATTAACTATGTACTTATGCGAACAAACATGGCGCTGGTATGGTCCTAACGACCCCGTGAGC
>CAMTPC010000084.1 GCA_947074295.1 uncultured Bacteroides sp.
TTAAAAACATGATCTGAAAAATAATTTTTAAAAAGTTCACTTTTCTTTTAGGGTTAAAGCTATGCTGTCTGTTATTAATATAGAAGGATGTTAAAATATAAAAGGTAGAAGATTGTATAATGGATCAGAATTTACTATATAAATATTTTCAAGGAATAGCCACTGAAGAAGAAGAACGTTTAATTATAGAATGGACGGATGCTGACCAAGATAATATGGAAAAGCTATTGGAGGAACGACGATTTTATGATATAGCACTTTTTTTGGATTCAGATGAAGAAGTAAAACCGGCTCGCAAGAAGATCTTTACTATGGTAGCGAAGTGGAGTATTGGCGTAGCAGCTTCTATCATCGTGGTTTTGAGTTGCGGTTTGCTTTGGAAAGATTACCAATATAATAATATGGTATTCGAAATGCAATCAGTAAGCGTTCCTCCAGGACAAAGAGCTCAAATTACACTCGCTGATGGTACGACAGTATGGCTAAATGCACAGTCAACCTTGAAATATAATAAGGATTTTGGTGTGAAAAACAGAGATGTGCAGTTAGACGGTGAAGCTTATTTCGATGTAGCGCATGATAAGAAGTTGCCTTTCTATGTAAATACAGAGATGAATCGTATAGGTGTGGTAGGAACGAAATTTAATGTTTGCTCATATAACGGTACCGATTTTTTTGAAGCCGCTCTTGTAGAAGGTGTAATTGATATTTATGAAGCTAATGGCGTTAGACCACTTTTGCGAATGCAGAAAGATGAGATATTCTATGCAGCTAGCGGTAAGTATAAAAGGACGAAAATGCACTCAGATGATTTCCTGAGATGGACAGAAGGTCTTTATTGTTTTGATGATACGCCATTGGCTGACGTTTTCAGTAGGTTAGAAAAATATTATAGTGTGGAGTTTGTGGTGAATAACCCTTCAGTATTAAACTATAACTGTACTGGTAAGTTTAAGGAACAGGATGGGATAGAACATATACTACGCACAATCAGAAGAGATCATAAGTTTAACTATCGCATAGTAGACGAGGGATCGAAAATTATAATTGAATAATATAAATAATAAATAAAGTAATTAACCATTTAATCCCCCATTAAATACTTATGGAAATATAAACTATTGATTTAACACAAAAAAAATCGGAAAGCACCCCCATACTTTCCGATCTAAAAACAGTCAAAAATCGACCTTGATCAATTTATTAACTTAACACATTGCAAAGATATGAGAAAAATTTCTTTGAACGGACTTTTATGCCCTAAAAATTTGGCCCTAAAGCAACTATTTCTTACAATGAAGATTACATTATTCCTTTTAATGTTCGTCACATTGCAAGCTTACTGTGAAAATACCTATTCGCAAAGCGCTAAAGTGAACATCGCTCAATCTAATCTGAAGGTATCAGATTTGCTATCGCAAATCGAATCTCAGACGGATTATCTTTTCGTATACAATAAACAAACAGTGAACACTAACCGTGTAGTATCCGTGCATGCAGCAGATCAAACTGTGGCTGCAGTGCTCAATGAGGCATTCGATGGTACCGGTATTGAGTATGTAATGGAAGGTAACAATATCGTCCTTACAAAAGCCGTAGCAAGTGTAGCTGCAGTAAAACAAAATACAGTTACTGTAAAAGGTATAGTGACCGATATGCAAGGTGAGCCAATTATTGGCGCCAACGTATTAGAAGAAGGTACTACAAATGGTACTATCACCGACCTTGACGGTAACTTTACATTGACTCTTCCAGCTGATGCTAAGCTGAGCATCACTTATGTTGGCTATGTGCCTCAAACAATCTCTCTAAATGGACGTAGATCTGTTGAAATCAGACTAGATGAGGAGTCGATGACGCTTGACCAAGTGGTTGTAACTGCGATGGGTATCAAGAGAAAAGAGGCATCTTTGACTTATTCTACTCAACAGGTTGGTGGTGATGAACTGACACGTGCTAAGGATCCTAATATGATCAACGCTCTTGCAGGTAAGACTGCTGGTGTGCAGATCTCTAAGAACTCCTCTGGTCTTGGTGGTTCAGCTAAGGTATCTATCCGTGGTATCCGTTCGGCCAACGAGAGTGGTAATAACCAACCTCTTTATGTGATTGATGGTGTGCCTATGTTGAACTCTACTTCAGAGCAAGCTTTCTCTGTAATGGGTGGTGACAACGATGGTGGTAACCGCGACTCGGGTGACGGTATCTCTAACTTAAATCCTGATGATATCGAAAGTATGAGCATCCTTAAAGGGGCATCTGCTGCTGCTCTTTATGGCTCACAAGCTGCTAATGGTGTAATTCTTATTACAACGAAGAGTGGTAAAGCAGGTATGCAACGTATCAGCTTCAACTCTAGCTTGATGGTAGATCATGCTATCTGTCTCCCTGAATTCCAAAACAACTATGGCCGCAGCGTTAATGATAGCTGGGGTGACAAAGGTAATTTGCAAGACTATAACAATGTAGATAACTTTTTCTCTAACGGTGTAACTGCTATCAACTCGTTGAGCGTACAGGCAGGTAAAGAAAACTTCCAGACTTATTTCTCGTATGCTAATACAACAGCAAAAGGTATTATCGATGTAAATAAGATGCAAAAGCACAACTTGAGTTTGCGCGAAACAGCTTCTTTATTCAACGATCGTTTGAAACTAGATGCTAACGTAAACTTGATGTCACAGACTATCAAAAACCGTCAGTCATCAGGTGGTTATTACATGAACCCATTGGTAGGTCTTTATACCTTCCCACGTGGCATGGATATGTCTGAATATAAGAATAACTTTGAGACTCTTGATACAGACCGCAACTTGATGGGTCAAAACTGGTACATTACTCCAATTGGCGGTTTCGAGCAAAATCCATATTGGTTGACTAACCGTGTAACTAGCAATGACAAACGCTACCGTGCTATGGCATCACTTTCAGCAAACTTGAAAGTGACAGATTGGTTCTCTTTGCAGGCTCGTGGTAATGTTGACTTTATCAGTGATTTGTATCGTCAAAAGATGTATGCTACTACAGCTCTAGAATTGACTCACGAAAATGGTCGTTATATCGATATGAATAGCCAAGACTTCATGGTATATGGAGACGCTATGGCAATGTTCAACAAGTCATGGGACAAATGGTCGATCAATGCAGCCGTTGGTACAAGTATCAACTCTACTAAATCGAACATGTTGAAACTTGATTCAGGTAAAGCGGGTCTATACTATGCTAACGTATTTACAGTTGCAAATATCAACTTCGCGGGTACGGGTTCGGCTTATATCAACCAAACTATCAACTCTCGCCGTGTGATTCAATCTGTATTCGGTACTGCTCAGGTCGGTTTCCAAGATGCAGTATATGCTGACATCACTATGCGTAATGACTGGTCTTCTACTTTGGCCAACACTACCCATATGAATAAGGGTTTCTTCTACCCATCATTCGGTCTTTCTTGGATACTAACTAATTCTCTTTCTATGCCAGAGTGGGTGAGCTTCGGTAAAGTACGTGCTTCTTGGGCGCAGGTAGGTAATGACCTTCCAATCGGTATCACTTCACCAGCTGACGTAATCCTTGCAGGTGGTATCATTCAGTCTCGTCAATATAGCTTTGACAACTTGAAACCAGAAATCTCTTCTTCTTGGGAAGCAGGTATTGAGTGGAGCTTCTTCCACAAACGTTTGGATTTGGATGTGACTTTCTACAAGACAGACACAAAGAACCAGTTGCTTTATGTACAAGATCCAGTAGGTCGTTATCCTTACAAGTATATCAATGCTGGTAAGATCCGTAACACTGGTGTTGAAGTGACAGTAGGTGGTACTCCAGTAATGACAGAAAATTTCCGTTGGAAGACAGGTGTTAACTTCTCTATGAACAGAAATAAAGTGGTTGACCTTGGTGATTATGACTCATTTACTTACGGTGACGATGGTCTTTCAATGCCTTACCGTATGCGCGTAGTAAAAGGTGGTCGTTTGGGTGATATCTACGGTAACGATTTCGTATACGACTCAAATGGTAAGATTGTAGTAGGTGACGATGGTCTTCCCCAAATCGAAACTGGTTCTAATACAAAATTAGGAAACTCAAGCCCTGACTGGTTGATGGGTTGGCACAATACTTTGACTTACAAAGGCTTCTCTCTATACTTCTTGATTGACGCTCGCGTAGGTGGTGATGTAATCTCATTGACTCAGATGGCTCTAGATTCTCGCGGTGTAAGCAAGAACTCTGGTGACGCTCGTGATGCAGGCTTCGTAGAAGTAGGTGGACAGAAATTTAATGATGTTCAGGAGTTCTACAAAAAGGTAGGTGCTCGTGGTGATGGATGTACAGAATATTACAGATATAGTGCAACAAATATTCGCCTTCGCGAATTATCTTTGGGTTATTCTTTCCCAAGAAACTTGTTGGCAAGAACTAAAGTAATTCAAGGTTTAGATCTTTCATTTGTTGCTCGTAACTTGTTCTTCTTCCATAAGAAGGCTCCATTCGATCCAGATGCAATCCTTTCAGTAGGCAATGGTAACCAAGGTGTAGACGTATTTGGTATGCCAACTACAAGAAACATGGGTTTCAATCTTAAGTTAACATTCTAATATTAAAATCTGTACGTTATGAAATTACTAAAAAATATAGCAAAGACCCTATTCATCGGTAACCTGGTGGTGCTAGGTGCTTGTACCGATAACTTCGAAAGTTACAACGCTAACAATAACTCTTTCCCTGAAGAACTGCAGGATATTGACTTCATGAAGCAGAAGATTCCATTCAAGGTGATTCAGAGAGGTATTATCTATCAAACGAATGTGGATGGTACCAACTGGCAATATCAGATCATGCAGAATCTTGTGGCAGATATGTTTTCGGGATACTTCCATGATATGGTAGGCTCGTTCAACAACCAGAACTCTGCATATGCATTGAATACTGGTTGGTGTGCTGCCCAGTGGGATTATACTTATGCGCAAGTGATGCCATCAGTATTGACAGCCGAACAGCTTACTGAAGACGATGAGTTTGCCGCTTTCAATGCTTTGGCGAAGATTATCAAGGTAGCTGCAATGCATCGAGTATCCGACTATTATGGTCCTATTGTATACTCGGCTTTTGGTCAAGCGACTGCTACTTCTCAAAGTCAAAAAGAAGTTTACGAATGCTTCTTCAGTGATTTGGATTATGCTGTGAAAACTCTGAATGCTCATATAGCAGCCGGTGGTGGTAACACATTTGCTGATGTAGATATCATGATGCCCGAAGGCAAGAAGACTTATGCACAATGGGTGAAATTTGCCAACTCGCTACGTCTTCGTCTTGCAATGCGTGTTTCTAATGTTGATAAGACTTTGGCGCAAACACAGGTTACAGCTGCTTTAGCTGCAAATGCAGGTGGTGTACTAGAAGGTGCTGATGAGACAGTAGGTGAATATGGTGTAGCTAATCCTCTTGGTGGTGTTGCCAACTGGTGGGAAGTCTATATGAATGCTTCTATGGAATCATTCTTGAATGGTTATGAAGATCCACGTATGTCTAAATACTTTAAGACCGCAGATGGTGGTGGCGATGTAGGTGTACCTTATTTGTTTGACATCACTGGTACTTATAAAGGTATTCGTCAGGGTACTAATACAACTAACGATAACCGTTACCAAATGCACTCTTGGACCACAGTTACGCCAAGTACTGATATCATCGTGATGTCTGCAGCTGAAATCTGGTTCCTACGTGCAGAAGCTGCTCTTAGAGGTTTTGACAATACTTATACTGCTCAATATTGCTATGAGAAAGGTATCGAAACATCTTTCAATCAATGGGGTGTAGCTGGGTATGATACATATATTCAAAGCGAAAAACAACCACGTGAATATTTGGACGCATTCAACACGAAGTTCAATGCTCAACCACGTACTACTGTTTCGCCTAAATACAATGTTAGCGGTACACAAGAGCAACAACTAGAACAAATCATTACTCAAAAATGGTTAGCCATCTATCCTGAAGGTTGTGAAGCTTGGGCAGAGCAACGTCGTACAGGTTATCCTCAGATCTTCCAAGTAGCAGAGAACTTGAGTGGTGGTGTCATCAGTACAGAAGATATGATTCGTCGTGTACCATTCCCACAAGGATATAAAGAAAGTGATCCAACACTTTATAATACACTTCTTAACCAATTGGGCGGTGCTGACAATGGCGGCTCACGTCTGTGGTGGGATGCTAATGGCAATAAATTTTAACACATAAAAACAATATTGGCGGTTTTACCGCCAATATATCCAATCAATACACACACTTTTGCTCAAACCGCAAGCGCAGTGATGCGCAGCGGTTTGAGTTTTTTTTATACCCTTTCACTTCATAGTAAAGTTTTGTAGTATTCCATTCGATGGCAAATAAAACATTCCTGTCGTCTCCTCTTTATCTGCTAAATACTTCTTCCAAGTCACATTATCCCAATCTATCTGGTCTGTACATTGTGCCACTGGAACATGCGGAATTGCGGAACCGTCCTTAACAAGCATCACTACTGGTAGTCCGCCACAAGTTATGTGGTTCCATCCGGGTGCATAGATATTTCCTGTCTGATAATCGATCCATTTGTCCTTACCTGGTAGATACACATCACGACTGTTGCCCGCTTCCAACAATGGCGCTACCATGATATTGTCACCAAATAGATAGGCATCATCTACTAGCCAAGCTCCTGGATCCTCTGGGTACTCTATCAATAGAGCACGCACCATAGGCAATCCCTTTTCTGTGCACAGTTTAGCTTGTGTATATACGTAGGGCATCAGCTGGTATTTCAATTCAGCGCACTTGCGAAAGTAGTCAGTAAATTCTTCTCCATAAAGCCAAGGCTCAGTAGGTGGCGCACCATGCACGCGGCTGTGCGATACCAAGAAACCCATGGGCAGCCAGCGGCGATAAAGTTCTTCAGGTGTTTGTGTCACGAATCCACCTATATCATTACTCCAGAAACAGAATCCCGAAAGTCCCAGTGATAGTCCACTTCGCAACGTACCTTGCATGCCTGTATTGGTAGTCGCTGCATCGCCACCCCAGTGCAGTGGATAACGTTGTGATCCAGCCCATGCAGAGCGTGCCCATATGATATTCTCACCATTCATTTCTTTCGTGATATCAGCCACTGCTTTATTATAGCGCAATGGATATAAATTGTGTTCATACAGTCCCGATTTTCCATTGGCATAAATACCCTCCAGTGGTGCTGCTTCGCCGAAATCCACCTTGATAGCACTAACTCCTTGTTTCAGTAGATTACCTATCTTCTCCTGATACCAAGTTACAGTTTCTGGATTAGTAAAATCAAGCACCACATCTTCATAGGGCAACTGTCCTTTGCCATTGCGAACATACATTTTGTTGGCTACTAGCTCGGGAAAGAACTTATTTTTTGGTGTGAAATAGGGTAATTGCCATAAGCATACCCTGAATCCATCCTTCTTAAAGTCGTGCAACATCTTTTCAGGATTGTCAAAACGATCGCTCGCAAAGGCATAGTCACATTGCCAGTCTGTGCCAAACCATCCTGTGTCAAAGTGAATCACATCGCAGGGAATTTTGTTTTTGCGCAACTCTTTGGCAACCTCTCGCCCTTCCTTTTCGCTGAAGTAGGTGATGCGGCTCATCCATGTGCCAAAACTCCATAATGGTGGCATTTCTGGGCGTCCCACCAAAGCCGTATATTCACTTAAAACCTCTTTGGGTTTGCCTATAAACACAAAGAGATCCATCGCTTCATCTGCCATGAATAGCTTATTGGCACCGATATAGGAGGCACCAAAATCGCAAGTGACAGGTGCTGATGTATGCATGAACATACCATATCCTCGTGAACTCAGGAAGAAGGGTATAGGCTTGTACATATCAGGGCTCTCTGGGCCTTGTGGATCGGTCACAAATAGATTTACTTTTTGGCCCGCTTTATTGAGGCTCGTGGGGGATTCACCACAGCCATATATCTTCTCGCCTGGGAGCAAACTCAAAACAGGGTTGATGCTCCGCGTGTTATCGCTTCCCCGTTTGATAAAGCAGAATGGAGTCACTTTTATTTGAGTCGAATCATTATCACTCCAGCAACGAGTTTGTGTCAATAGCTTCCCATCCTTATCTTTAATAATCAATCGCCATGGATATTTCTCTATTACCAGACTACCTTCATCAGATTCATAAATGATATTATCTGCCGTCTTCGTCACTTTCCATTTCGCGCTACCGTTGGTCGGCGAGTTTACAAGCATAAGCGATGGCTCTTCTATGGGAACTACAGGCGATGTTAACAGGCGGATTCGAAGCGTATACTCATTTACGGGTTCGATGCTGAAGAATAATTCTGGATCATTCTCGTAAGCTGTATCGGGGAAGTCAAGTGTCTGTAGGGGTTGATGTAGATAGGTGTTTGCATTAAATGCTTGTCGTGGCATCAGCTGGTGACGTTTCCATTTCACCTTTCCTTCTCCTGTGGCTGTATCAAATGCTGCCAGGCTATCTGCGAAGAAGTAAGTATGACTTAGATCCTGAAACTCTTGGCTGACATCCTTAGATTGCGATAGCAAATATTGTGTACCTGCATTGGTCTGAAGTTGCGCATGCATCGAGAGGGAAATTACTGCGGTCAACGCGCTGCTACATAGCACTTTCTTTAATTTGTTTTCCATATTTCATTTCGATTTAATGTATATTTTCGGTCATTACAAAAATAGACATAAACTATTGAATCGTTTTATCGAAATGTTTCCGTTAAGGCATTAGTATGTTATCTACTTTAAGTAGATTATTTCTCTTAACCTTTTTTGCTTTTTTCTGTTATATATATAGATGAAACGAATAAACTCTATAAACTTATGAATACACTTATCCTTTTCTTCCTTCTTATTAGTGTTGAATATACTCCCCCTATGTATTGGGAGCAAATGACGGGTACACAACAAACCGAAGTATTACAATCCAATCAACTACCTACTACTGTAGTTTCTTTTTATCAAGGCGACATGCAGCTATCTAATGATAGCATAACTAAACAGTTGCTTAACGAGCTGATTCAGCCCCCAGCAGATCCTGGCATCAAGGCGCTCTATTTCTCATTGTTCAATCGGATCGTTGTATCTATTAACCCGGCATTGGATGATATGCTGCCACTCTATGCCATGTCTATGGTGTTAGATGAACCCAAATACGTTCTTAACTACTTCATTGAGCATCACTCGTTGATGGAGGCTTATTGCGTTCGTTTGGGCAATGCATTCTATTCTCAAAAAACTGTAGATGACCCAGATATATATGATTTTAGACAATTTCAAGACTACCTGACGCAAGAGATGCAATATTATCCACAGTTCGAAACGGTGCTTTCTGAATTCTATTATTTCATTCAGAAACGCCTCAACGAACTGACGGCTCCTCACCGTCAGCGATGATGCGTGTTTGTTTTTAATTAGAATCGTTTAATTCTGAAGTGGCATTCTGGCTCAATACCTTTAAGCTCCAGGTATTTCTGATGATATTCTTCTGCGGGATAAAATATCGTAGCCTCTGATATTTTAGTTACCACGTCATACCCTTTCGACTTTAGAATTCCTATTAGTTTTTCTATTGTCTCTGCCTCTTCTTCTGTCTCGCAAAATACTTCCGAACGATATTGGTCGCCTATATCAACGCCTTGTCCATCTTCTTGTGTAGGGTCGTGTATCTCGAAAAAGACTTTGGCCAAACTTTCATAGCTCACCTTGCTAGGATCGTAGGTGACCTTTACCGCTTCGGCATGGCCAGTAGGTAGTGTGCATACCTCCTCGTATGTAGGATTCATCACTGTTCCTCCGATATATCCAGATACGGCACTTATCACGCCCTCTTCTTGTTGCATAAAATACTCTACTCCCCAAAAGCATCCACCTGCAAAAATGGCTGTTTTCATTCCTTTCTCATCTTTTGTTTTTTCCATCTGTCTATCACTTATCAATTGATTACTGTGTGCAAGTATACCTATATTCTCTGTAATATGAAACAAAAAAGCGAGGCAATCATTGACTGCCCCGCTTTCATTACGGTTTCAAATACAAAGTTGTTCTATGTATTTATTATACAGTGTCTTCTGTATCAGTGATTTCTTCACGACGATCTCTGCCTTTCAACATTTCGTATGCGATAGGCGAAGCGATGAACAATGAAGAAAGAGTACCGATGATAACACCCAGAATCATTGCGAATGCGAAGCTACGGATGGCGTCACCACCTAGGATAAAGATACAGAACAATACTAACAATGTACTTACTGAAGTATTGATTGTACGAGCCAGAGTAGTGTTCAATGAATCGTTGAACAGACGACGTGTGCTACGTTTTGGATACAAGTTGAAGAACTCGCGTACACGGTCGAAGATTACCACCTTATCATTGATAGAGTAACCGATAGCGGTCAAGATAGCACCGATAAATGTTTGGTCGATTTCGAGCGAGAATGGAGCGATACCCCAAAGTGCCGAGAACACACCGAAGATCATGATCGTGTCACAAGTCAATGCCACTACAGAACCTACCGAGTAAGCGATGTTGCGGAAACGGATCAAGATGTATAGACCGATAGCGATCAAAGCGAAAGCTACAGACCACATAGCAGCGCGACGGATATCGTCAGCGATACTTGGACCTACCTTTTGCGAACTGATGATGCTGCCACCTGTGTAGTTGTCACGGTCAGCAAATTGATCGAATGAGGTGCCTTGACCGATCAATGGAAGAAGACCGTTGTAAAGCATTTCTTCGATTTGAGCGTCTGTATTCGCATCGTTGCTTTCAATCAAGTAGTTGGTGCTGATACGTACAGTTTTCTTATCTGTACCGATAGCAATAACGCTTGTGTTAGCATCACCAAATTGACCAGATAGCAATTCACGTACTTGTTCGGGCTCTACTTGTTGCTCGAATTGTACTTTATAGTTACGACCACCAGTGAAGTCGATACTTTGGCTCAAACCACGGAAACCTAGAACTGCGAAACAGCATGCGATGATTACACCAGTGATGATGAATGAGCGACGGTTGTTCTTCATGAAATTGAAGTGTGTATTCAGCAACATCTTTCCTGAGAAAGGAGTCGAGAATGTCAACTTGTTCACACGGTCTGTGGTCATCATGTTTTCGTAAACCAGACGAGTCAAGAATACGGCAGTGAAGAATGAACAAAGGATACCGATGATCAAAGTAGTGGCAAAACCACGGATAGGACCTGTACCGAAGTTGAACAGGATGATACCAGTGATGATAGATGTTAAGTTCGAGTCAAAGATAGCCGAGAACGCGTTAGAGTAACCATCAGTGATAGCTTGCTTAGGCGCTTTGCCACCACGAAGTTCTTCCTTAGTACGTTCGTAGATCAATACGTTAGCATCCACAGCCATACCCAGCGCAAGCACCATACCGGCAATACCCGACATTGTCAATGCAGCGTGGAATGAAGAAAGGATACCTAGTGTAAAGAAGAAGTTCAAGAACAGAGCCGCGTTAGCGATCATACCTGGTACAAGACCATACATGCAGCACATGTAGATCATCAACAGGATCAAAGCCATCACGAATGAGAAGATACCCGCATTGATAGACTCTTGACCCAATGAAGGACCAACGATATCTTCTTGAACGATGATTGCAGGAGCAGGCATTTTACCCGACTTCAACACGTTCGCTAAGTCTTTTGATTGTTCTGGAGTGAAATGACCTGTGATAACCGAGCTACCACCAGTGATTTCGTTTTGCACGTTTGGTGCAGAGTATACATAGCCATCAAGCACGATAGCAATGCTACGGTTGATGTTCTTTTTAGTCAGTTGAGCCCAACGACGAGCACCTTCTTGGTTCATGGACATGCTTACAGATGGCTTGCCAAATTGGTCGAAATCATCTTGTGCATTGTTGATCACGTCACCCTCAAGTGGAGCTTTGTTGCTACGGTCAGGTGTGCGGATAGCATACAACTCGAATGTTTGCTTCAAAGGGTCGAAGTCGGCAGGAGCCACACCCCATTTCAGGCGAAGATTAGAGTTCAGAACAGCTTTCACCTCAGGCATAGCCAAGTATTTGTTGATTGTCGCTGTATCCTTGTAGTTAGCATAACCCACAACTGGGCTGTTTTCGTATGGATTTAGCTGAAGGATTGACAACAAAGGGAAATCTTTTTTCAACTGATCCGCTGCAACCTGGTCTGCTTTAGTTTCGCCTTTCAAGGCAGCAGCCAAGCTATCGGCAATACTAGTAGTACCTGTTGCTGGAGTCAACACTTCTTTTACCTCTTCAGCTTCTTCAGCAGGAGTTTCTTGTGCCACTAGGTTGCGCACCACATTGTCGGCGCTTTGTAGTGATGGAGATACTTCTTTTGCAGTAAAAGTTTCCCAGAATTCAAGATTAGCCGAACCTTGGAGAAGTTTTCTCACACGTTCGGGCTCTTTGATACCTGGAAGTTCCACCATGATACGGCCCATCTTGTCTTCCAAGCTTTGGATGTTGGGTTGTACCACACCAAAACGGTCGATACGTGTACGAAGCACGTTGAATGAGTTGGCTACTGCGGCTTTAACTTCTTCTCTCAACACCTTTTCTACGTCAGCGTTTGATGTACGTGTGTTTACTTTGTCCTTCAATTGCTGAGTCGCGAAGATTTCTGCCAACTGACCACCAGGAACACGTGTTTGATACTCTTTAACGAAAAGCGTGATTACGTCTTCATTGCTGTTTTGAGCTTGTTTTGCTGCAGCTGCTAGTGCCTGGTTGAAGTTTTCATCTGTTTTGTGGTCTGCCAATGCTTTGATCACCTCGGGTACAGATACTTCGAGGATAACATTCATACCTCCTTTGAGGTCAAGACCCAAATTGATTTCTTGTTCGCGACACTCTTTAAGCGTATAGCCCAGCCACACTTTCGTGTTGGCTAAAGAGTCGATGTAGTCCTGCTCTGCCGCATAATCTCCGTTTGCGTACTCTGCCGCTTGTTTCATGTAGTGGCGAGTCACGAAGGAGAAAGACAGGTAGAACACACAGACAAGTGTGAGCAATACCGCAAAAAGTCTTACAAATCCTTTGTTTTGCATTTTACTTTAATTTATTATGATTAAGTTTTAATTTAATTCTGTCGTATACAGGGCTGCAAATATAGCTTTTTTTCCACATTTACAGTTAACTGAATCTATTTATTTAGTGCTTAAGAGCATATTCTTAGTGGTATTTTAAGATTTCTTGCCATGGGAAAGTCTATACATTGTGTCTTCTCTAATTTAAGATTCTTTTTTTCTACTTTATTTTTTTTGTTAAAGCGGATGTGTTTTTATAATAAAAAAGCTGAATTGAATTTTTGGTATATTTTTACATCTATAAGAACGATATTTCGGACAGAATCTTGTATGAAGCAACATTTTTTTCTTTATTCCCCACCGAAATCCAAAGATGTCCAGTCGTATACGTGTAAGTATCCCATAATCAGATGGATAATGATTTGGCTTATTTCAATATCTGGGGCAATCCATTATCCTTTGCTGTTCAGCCTTGATCACTGGCTCAGGCAAAGCCGCTTAATAGAGTGTGCAGGCCTGATTGGTAAGCGTCATAGCTGCCATTCTGTTTTTGATTCGAAAAAGTAGGAAGTAGATAGAGAATTTATCTGACATATGATGTCGTATCCACCGGTTCTGTATGTATATTTACATAGACATCATTCCCTAACATTTCTTTTATGGACTGTTCTACATCGCTAGTGATATTGTGCGCTTCTACAAAGCTAGTCTCTTTATCAAGTTGTATATGCACATCGATGGCGATGGTATTTCCAACCTTGCGAGTCCGTAGTTCATTGAAGCTGACCACATTTGGATTGCTAGTGATGGCAATCGCTATTTTGCTGCATATATCGCTAGGCAATGCATGTTCCAATAACTCGTCCATACAGGGTTTTCCCAATTGCCAAGCCACTTTTAAGATGAATAGCGACACGATGAATCCTGCTATGGGGTCGAGTATATGCCATTTATCTCCCAGAAATATAGCGCCACTGATGCCTATCGCTGTGCCGATAGATGACAGAGCGTCAGACCGATGATGCCATCCATTGGCTATCACTGCTTGGCTATCTATCTTTTGTCCAACATACCGGGTGTAGCGAAAAAGTATTTCTTTCGAGATGATAGATATCAAAGCGGCCCATAGAGCGATGAGGTGTGGACGTGGAAGTTCTTCTCCGCGAACGGCGA
The DNA here is from genome assembly GCA_947074295.1 of uncultured Bacteroides sp. Lineage (GTDB taxonomy): Bacteria > Bacteroidota > Bacteroidia > Bacteroidales > Bacteroidaceae > Bacteroides. Next base: position 14,253 of record CAMTPC010000084.1, read on the forward strand.
TTATAATTTTGTGCACAGATTCCCAACCTATTCCGATGCCTACTATGAGCAATGCCACTGCTATGAGCAGGGTGGCGAATGTTTCATATTTGCCGTGACCGTAAGTGTGATCTTCATCCGACTTTTTGGCCGACATGCGTAGAAATACGATCACGATGACATCTGTCACAAAGTCGGAGAGCGAGTGAACGCCGTCTGCAAGCATGGCCGAACTTTTACCCACTATACCTGCTGTGATTTTCCCCGCACTGAGAAGTAGATTGACTATAAACCCAATGACGGTGACTCGCTGTGCCTTTTTTACTCGTTGATCTTGCATGAAATATCTATATTTTCACACAAATATAAGTATCTCAGTGTATTATAGCATTTTTTGTGTGGAAAAAATACAAACATGATCTCAATTTATAAATAGACTAAATAAACAGGACAAAGCAGAAAACAATAAAAAAACGGAATAGCCAGTTTAAAAAACGATAGGCTATTCCGTTTAAGTTTATTGATATCTTTTATTTCTAATTCTTGTATAAATACCAGTCTTGATATTGCGTGCCGTTCGACTCTACCCAGTTCTTGAAGCGTGGATATTCACCTTCCGAACCTATCTTTTCTTTTTCAGACACAACCTCCCAGTTAGTGATGTCAAACAACTCAATGGCAAATGGATATAAACCGCTGCTGTCTATGAAATAGAGATCCTGGAACTGACCAACTAATTCTGGATCTATCCATGGCGAAGGTTGATTCTTGGGTAAATGCACTTCCTTGCGTTTTTTTAGGCCAGGCGAGTAGCTCACCACGATGAAAGGATTGTACGATTCGTCATAGCTTAACTTATCCGTGCCGTCTGTGCCAAAAGTACGTACCAATTTGAAAGTTTCTCCCATCGATACGCTAATGTTATCGAAAAAGATAAACTGATTGTTTTCCTCTCTTGTGAAGAAACTCGACTCTTCCTCCACAACATCACCTACTTCTCCATTTATGATGAATCCGAACGCATTTTCAAGCACAGCACCATTGTGCACAGGTTTCACCACAGTCTCTATTCTTTTGATACGGTTGAAGTTGTTGAAAGTGATTGTGTTGGTCAATTCCACTACTACATCATTCATATCATAGTCGCCACCGCTTGGCCATATATCTTCGTAAGCCAGAGTCGATGTTTTAGATTGAGAACGAAACACTTCCTCCTCAACTGGTTTGTCAGATGTTTCAGGGCGTTCAGGGTCAAACACTGCCGCAATCGGGTCACAGTCTACATAGAATAAGATGTCTTCGTACGACTTGTCACCACAGCCACTCTTGAAGGCTTGATCTTCGAAACCGATCACGATTTTTTCAGAAAGATGGTCGGTCAACGTCACGCAGCCATAGTTTTGATACATATTGGCTTCTTTGTCCGAATAGATGGCGCGACCATTGGTATAAGCCATATTTATCCTATTGTTGATAGTATTAATATTTGCGTTAGAACTTATGTTGGTCTTGTCATGTTCGTATCCGGCGATATCTGCTATAAGCATCCAACCGATAGTATAGCCTGGAGGAAAATGGTCAACACCGTTTTCGTCATAGCTTTCACCGAAAAACTGCAAGCGAGCTTTGATTTTAGAACTAGGAATGCCGTTGGTTGTGCGGGGGAATACCAGGAACTTGGGCAACGCTTTGATTTCGGCTGCTGTTGGTACGGCATCACTCTTGTAATAATAATATCCCATGGCATTGTGATAACCCCCAGACGCTGAGATAAATACCAAATCGATATGAGCGGCTTCCACCTTTTCGCCTGCTTCGGTATAGTTGGCTATACGAAGGTTAGTATTTTTTGAATCAGAGCAGTAAAAGCTGTTATCTCTCTTTCTGAGTGTATTGCTGATTCGTGTAACAAGTTGGCCCAGTGTGCTGTTTGCTGAGATTTTGGTATTGTTGCTTACAGTACTATATAGCTTGCTTACACTGCTATTTGAGGGAATATATTTGTTGCTATTGCTGCCAGAAGTGGT
>CAMTPC010000085.1 GCA_947074295.1 uncultured Bacteroides sp.
AAATACCTTTTTCAAAACCTTCGTTAGCAGGATTCATTTCATCCTGGAACAATTGTTCGTAAGAAGGATTGTGTACGATTTCAAAATCGCCAACAATTCCGTACTTGCTTAAATCTAAATTTGCCATTTACGTTTAAATTAAATAAATTGATATTCTAGTTCTTATCTCTTTTCTGGCACCTTAGAAGGTAAACATGGGATAACCTTAATATGTGTTATACAACATGCCCTTGTAAATCCGGTACAAAAATAATATTTTCCGGCTAAACCCGACCCCCATTATGGAAATATTTCTCCAATATAAAAACTTTTATAACTCGCTAACAAAAAGTGTAATCTGTATGTTACAATTTAAAAGTTTATCTTTTACTTTGTAAAGAGCAACGTAAGATAACTAAATAAATACCAAATGAAAGTTATAGATTTTAGCAAGGAGAACTCCATTCTCAATCAATTTGTGTCGGAGATCAGAAATGTTGAGGTACAAAACGATAGCATGCGTTTCAGACGCAATTTAGAGCGCATTGGCGAAGTGATGGCCTATGAGATGAGCAAAACTTTCCCTTATTCCGTGAAAGATATTCAGACCCCTCTGGGTATTGCCAAAGTAAGCACTCCCGACATTTGTCCTGTGGTGAGCACCATATTGCGTGCGGGCCTTCCCTATCATCAAGGTTTTCTGAACTATTTCGATAGATGCGAGAATGCATTTGTTTCGGCCTATCGCAAATACACCAACGAAAATCATTTTGACATCCATATCGAATACATCGCATCACCACGTATCGATGGCAAAATACTTATCATCACCGATCCGATGTTAGCTACAGGCGGTAGCATGGAGTTGAGTTATCAAGCCATGCTGACCAAAGGAGAGCCAGCTCATATTCATGTAGCCTCGATCATTGCCAGCCAAGTGGCAGTAGATCATATCATGAAGACCTTCCCGGCTGATCGCACCACGATATGGTGTGCAGCTATAGACCCCGAGATCAATGCACACTCATACATCATTCCTGGACTAGGTGATGCGGGCGATTTAGCCTATGGCGATAAAGAATAACGCCATTCATCATTATCCATACAGCAATACGCGCCATAGAACTATACAACAATTATATATATATTTCATGGCGCGTGCCGCTATTTATAATCAACGTCCATAAATTCTAAAAAGGGTACTTTCTTGACAGGCCAGCGGGCTATTATGAACGAAAAACACGATGCCATCCATTGGCGAATAGATAGTCTTCAAAATCGATCCATCCAGTCCATCGGTAATCACTCCCAACTTCTCTCCTCTTTTCACTTCATCAGAAGCTGTCTTATAAGCATAAAACAATCCTCCGGCCTCGGCTTTTAGGGCAATCAGCTCCCTTTCGTCTATGACATCCGAGTAATAGGCTGCATGACTATCTTTGTATTGCACAGCACCAATCTTACCCAAAAAGCGCAGAATAGAGCGTTGTAGCATCCTCGTGTCTTCTTTTACTATTTCGTTGCGACGGCCGGCATAAATCGAGAAAGCTTTTGTTTCCCAAACCTGCCAATTGTAGTTGAGCAATGTCGTATCATAAGGCGTGGGTTTGCGCATACATATATAAGGTAGACCAAACATACGAGCCGCATCTATATCCTCGTAGCCAGTATTGAGCATGCGCACATGCGGAATGAAATCACCTGGTATATAAAAACTAGCGAGCTGTATGCCATATTCATAGTCCTTTATAGCCTCGAACACTGCAGCTGCTATGCGCTGTGTGGTTTCCCCTTTGTCGTAGCCCGGAAACATGCGGTTAATGTCCGTATTGTCGAGCGACCAGAAACGTTTGCCTATATTTAATGAGTAATGGTTGATAGTAGGAATCACCAATAGCTCACAATCGGGCGCTAAAAGCAAGTTTTCTTCCAAGTGCTGCAGCCGGTTTACCAACTGCGAAGCCACATATTGTTGCTGAATTTCATCGCCACGCATAGCGCCTATGATTGCCACAGTCTTCTTGCCTTCTCCAAACCTATACCCCACTATCCTGAATTCGTCACGATAGGGAGATTTCATCGAATAGATAATTTCCTTTTTCATACAGACATCCCCTTATATAATATGTATCCGACCAATAAGCGAACCCTCATACACCACGGGATACGCACGCAACGTAAAGAGTAGCCCATCTACCGGTGTTTGAACCGAGGTCAACACTTCACCAGTCAGAGGCGATACGATTCGCCCTATTTCCTGTCCCTGCGTCACATAATGATTGTTTTTAATTTCCGTGATGAATATCCCCGAAACATCAGCATTGATAAAGCAAACATTATCCCCATCGGATAGCACAGGATTGGCATGTTTAATGTATACCGGTCTATCCCACATCCCAATCTGATACATCAGATTGAAAATGCCATCTGTCAACTGTTCGCCTAGTCCATTGTTGATGCGCATTCCCACTCCCACCTCTACTACCACACATTTCGTTCCTATAGAGTTGAGCGAATGCGCCAAAGTGGACTCCAACACAGTGGCAGCTTCATGAATCCATATAAAGTCGAGATTGAGCATCTTGGCATAAGGCACCAATCCATCCGCGCAATTCACATTGATACGAGCTTGCGCTATTTCGCGTAAGAAGATATTGCTGGAATGGATATCAATTACCATATCCGCTCCTTTTAGATCCTCTACGATGCGATGAGCCACATGTTCTACCATCGATCCATTCTCATCGCCAGGAAATATACGATTCATATCGATATCAAAATTTGGTATTCCTCGAGTGATGGTATCTATACCCAGCGGATTAATAGCAGGATATATATCGACCTGCCCATTTAGCGCCTCAGGAAACTGTTGCAATATCTGGTTCACCCGATAGCAAACGTATTGTCCCTCCAGCTCGTCACCATGCGTGCCGGTGAGTATACAGACCCGTTTGGAGCCTTCGCCCTGCCGAATCGTATTCTTCCGGATAATTAATTTTTCGTCTATCGCCAGCGCTGTGGCTACAACTTCTTCTATCATATTACACTTCTTTCATTGATTGATTGATTAACCAGTTAAAGTTCTTCGACCAAAACCTCTACATGAGTATGTTGCAAGGCATTCCCGAAAAACACCCCACGATTGACGGGACAGTCTCCGGCATCACGCCCATGCGACAACTTGATATATCCCCGCTCCACCCGTCTATTATGAGTTGGGTCAACCGGAATCCAGCATAGTCCATCGTACACCTCCACCCAAGCATGTGTCACCCCCTCGCCCTGCATAAAACCCGACACATAGCGTGCCGCTATGCCACAATGACGACATAGCGCTATCATCAGATGTGCGTAATCCTGGCACACCCCCTTACGCAATTCGCTAACCGCAGATGCTGTTGTCGCAGTTGTCGTCACACCAGGCATATATTCCATCCAGTCGTAAACATGCGCAGCTATGCTCATCGCTTTGTCCAGCAATGGCAAACCATCGGGGAAGCAAAGCAGTGGTCGTGGCCAACTGTCCACGGAATCTATAAGTGGAGAAGGGCAACGATACATGACATGACACTCTTCGTGAATGACACAGTCCGTTACATCTACCACTCCACTGCTTCGGATGGAAAACGATTTGTGCTCAGGCACAATCTCGCCTATCAATAAAGAATTATTGAAACCATCCTTCGCAAGTGAATATGCAGCAGACGAATCAAGTTCAACACACTTCTCCATCACCCTCTGTGCTGAATTATCAATCGGAACACAACGTAGCTTAAAACTATGCTGATAGATATATGAGGAGAAATTGATGATCGTATTGAACTTGTACCCGTAGCGTTTTGTCATAGCAACACTGCATTGTTCAAATAGCCTAGGAGCGTTTGGCGATAGGTCACGTCAGTTGGCACATAATGTCCCTCGACAAGCATCTCATCAATGCGACCAATCAGTTTATGATCAAAAAGCGTGGCGTCACTCTCCACACAACCCAACAACAAATCAAAGCGTGTTCTGATTTTGGCTAGGGGATACTCGAATCGGATGTGCATGTCCAGGCCCTCCAGTAGGCGACCGGCATGCAGTATATTAATTGCATAAAGGTTAGATAAGCGTTCTTCGAGTGATCCCCAAAAAGCCAAAAGATAATCAGTAACGGGTTGTAAAGCCGTAATATTCGATTCCTGCTTCTCACCACTTTCCTGCATCACACAACGCGATAGTTGGATATAAGACAATGTCTCACTTGTGATCTCTTCGCGCAGCACGATAGCATTATCATTGGCACGTTCGATATCCGAGATGATAGAAGTGGGATTTTTTGTATCATACATTTGCTGAATAAAGAATTCATGCATCTTGCCTGGTTCTACCGCGATATCGAGTTTATTAAAATAATCTTCGTATTCGGTTTGCGCGCCATCAATCGTTTTATCGTAATATTTGCGCAGCAAATGCAGGTTAAGATAAGTTCGTTCGGCGTATCGGCCCAGCCAATACAAACGGTTGGCCTTGGCTGCCGATATGGTTCCAGTATATGTCATTTGGATTGTCGTTTTTTTGTAGAAAATTCTTGATTGGTTAGTTTGATTATGGCGATGTTTATTTTAGCTATTCATCACCCATGTATCCTTAAAGCCTCCCCCTTGCGAGGAATTGACAACGAATGAGTGAGGGTTTCTCGAAAAGCGCGTCAAGCCACTTTTCCACACCTGTATATCTTCGCCTGCCACCACAAAGGCTCTTAAATCGGCCTTTCGCTCCACACGATCTTCTCCTTCGAGTATTTCCAGATCGCGGAAATAAACCACCTCTTGGGCAATCCACCTGCGTGGTTCCGCTATGATCAGGCTTTTCAACTCCTCCAGTTTCTCTGATGTCAGATCACGACCGAACACTACACCGTAGCCACCCGCCTCGCTCACATCTTTTATCACTAGCTTGTCTATATTGTCGAGGATATATTTATAATCATCTTCATAGTAAGGAAGGTAAGTAGGCGCATTGTGCAAGATTGGTTCTTCCTCCAAATAGTATTGAATCATCTTCTCCACAAAATAGTAGATACCCTTATCATCGGCCACACCATTACCAAAAGCATTGACCACAGCCACATTGCCCTTTTTATATGCCTCCATCAGATTGGGTACACCCAACATCGATTCGGACACGAAAGCCAATGGATCTAGATATTCGTCGGACACCCTGCGATATATGCTACCCACCAATGCACGCGAATCATAGAGTCCTTTGTAATAAACACAACCTGCCTCAACCACCAGATCGCCCGGAAAAGCCAAAGTAGCGCCTGTCTTCTCGGCCAGATAAGAGTGTTCAAAGAAGGCTGAATTGTAACGTCCTGGCGTGAGAATCACATCCAACCCACCATTGGGATTGACATGCTTCATCATGGACCGAAGCAGTTCACAGTAGTTGCGATTGTCTGCCACATCATTCTGTCGGAAAGTATCGGGAGAGACTTTGCGTGTGATGGTACGGGCAATCATGGGATAAGAGGCACCCGATGGTATACGCAGGTTATCTTCCAGTATATACCATTTACCATCCACCGACTGAATCAAATCGATACCCGATATATGGGAATACACACCAGCTGGAGGCGTCACGCCCTCGCACTCGGGCATATAGCCTTTTGAGGAGTAGACAAACTCGGCAGGGATAATACCATCCTTAATAATGTTCTTCTCATGATAGATATCATAGAGGAATTGGTTCAATGCGTCTACTCGCTGCACCAGTCCTTTCTCAATATACTCCCATTCGTCACTGGGAATCACGCGGGGAATCGAATCGAACGGGAAGAGCTGTTCGTTGAACACTCCGTTCTTGTAAACCCCGAACCTAACGCCAAAGCGCTCCATCCATTTGTTTACCGTATCACGGCTTTTTACCAATACATCCATTGCTTAATCTTTTTACCTATTTTTAATACCTGCACAAATATACACAATATTTTATAAATACAACATTTTATAAATCTTTTTGCTACCCTATGCGCTTTTTAAATATCACTTTGATATTTTATACCACATTTACCAATCTATTTGCATCTTCCAAACAGAGTATAATAATAATCTCATTGTGCAGAAAAAAAGAAGAGGCTCTCTAAACGTTCGCGTCTAGAAAGCCTCTCAATGTTATGCTTTTGATAAGTGAATTTACTTCACCTCCCAAGTTTCGTTGGTCAATAAAAGCTCTTTGAAGTTATGGTATTTCTTCTGTTGCTTCACTTCTTCGATCTGTTGCATCAATGATGCATCATACGTTGGAGCTTCTACTTCGCGAATCACACCAAGAGCGATCGGGAAATCTGGACCTTGCATCAAAGCCAGCTTCAAGTGCAGTGTATTGTCTTGACAGTGAGCATCGTGCACCAAGATATCTTTTTCAGTGATACCGTTTTCACCAAGTTTCACCACTTTCAAGCCAAAGCCTTCTTGCATCAAACCGAATTCTTTTTCAGCGCCAAACAGCATAGGTTTACCATGTTCCAAATAGATCGCATTCTTAGCACGAAGATCTTTTGTTGCCACTGACTCATGCGTGCCATCGTTGAAGATGACACAGTTTTGCAGAATCTCCACCACCGAAGTACCTTTATGCTTAGCAGCAGCCTTCAACACCTCTACAGATGCAGGACCGTCTACAGCTACACAGCGTGCGAAGAAGCGACCACGTGCACCGAAAGTAAGCTCGGCGGGATAGAATGGATCTTCTACAGTACCATAAGGAGAAGTCTTGCTGACAAAACCACGCTCAGAAGTTGGCGAGTATTGTCCTTTGGTCAAGCCATAGATGCGGTTGTTGAGCAACAAGATATTCATATCAATATTGCGACGCACAGCATGAATAAAGTGATTACCACCGATAGCCAAGCCATCGCCATCACCCGATACTTGCCATACAGTAAGATCTGGATTAGCCACTTTCACACCTGTGGCGATAGCTGCCGCACGACCATGAATCGTATGGAAGCCATAAGTGTTTACATAATAGGGCAAACGCGAAGAGCAGCCGATACCCGATATCACAGCGATATCGCATGGAGCTACTTCTAGGTCGGCCATAGCCTTGTAAAGTGAGTTTAGGAAGGCATGGTCACCACACCCTGGACACCAGCGAGGCTGACCATTCTTATAATCTTGTATTGTATATTTCTGTTCGCTCATCGCTTATTCCTCCATAATTTTAGTAAATGCTTCAACTAGTTCAGATGTAATGAAAGGCTGGCCCTTCACTTCGTTGAACTGATGCAACTCGATGCCAGGTACTTGCATACGCAGATAGCCCGCAAATTGTCCCAAGTTTTGTTCGGCCACTACAATCTTCTTATATTTCTTCAAGATGTCAGCCGTATTCTTTGGCAACGGATTGATATACTCGAACTGAGCCAATGCCACTTTCTTGCCGGCTGCACGAAGCTCGTCCATCGCTGCATGAAGGTTACCATAAGTACCACCCCATCCCACGATCAACAAATCTGCATCTTCTACATCGCCACGCACTTCTTGTTCAGGGATAAACTCAGCGATACGCTCTACCTTAGCTTGACGCAGACGAGTCATCAAGTCATGGTTTTCGGGATCGGTAGAAATCACACCAGTCTTATCGTCTTTTTCCAAACCGCCGATGCGATGCATGAAACCTTCTGTGCCAGGCACTGCCCAATAGCGTGCGCCATTTTTAGGATCGCGTTGAAAAGGTTTCCATGTATCTTGCATGTCTGGTGTCACATAAGGAGGCATGATAGATGGACACTTGTCCAAGTCAGGCAAATGCCATGCAGCCGAACCATTGGCGATGAATGCATCGGTCAATAACACCACTGGCGTCATGTGTTCCACTGCTATTTTACAAGCCATATAAGCCGAATCAAAACAGTTGGTGGGTGATGTAGCAGCAATCACAGGCATAGGACTTTCACCGTTGCGGCCATAGAGTGCTTGCAACAAGTCACCTTGCTCAGACTTAGTAGGCAGACCTGTTGATGGGCCACCACGTTGCACATTTACCACCACCAAAGGCAGTTCGGCAATCACCGCGAGGTTCATCGCTTCGCTTTTGAGACACACCCCAGGACCCGAAGTTGTAGTCACTGCCATGTTGCCGGCAAACGCCGCACCCACAGCCGATGCACATCCAGCAATCTCGTCTTCGCATTGCACAGTCTTCACCCCAAGCGATTTGTGCTTGGCCAATTCGTGCAAAATATCTGTTGCAGGCGTGATAGGATATGATCCTAAATATAAAGGAAGACCAGCTTTTTCGGCTGCGGCAATCATACCATAAGCCGTAGCTTTGTTACCATTAATATCTGTATAGAGGCCTTTGGCCTTTTGTTCTTTGCTCTCAATGCGATAAGTAGATGTAGAGGCGTGTGTATTGGCACCATAGTTATAGCCACCATTGAGCACCTTAATATTAGCTTTGGCAATGGCAGGTTTCTTGGCAAATTTCTCGCGAAGCATCTCTTCAGCGATCTTCACATCACGATTGAACAACCAGCAAACCAAACCCAGTGCAAACATGTTTTTGCAACGAAGCATGGCCTTGTTGTCTAGGCCTGAATCTTTCAAACTTTCCTTGCACATCGACGAAATGGGCACTTCTAACACCTCTTGTTTCACACCCAGCTCTTCGAAAGGATTATCTGTAGTAAACTGTGCCTTCTCCAAGTCTTTAGCTGTAAACGAGTCCGAATCGGTGATTACCAAACCATTAGAGGCACAATATCTGAGTTGCGTTTTAAGTGCTGCGGGGTTCATTGCCACCAATACATTACAAAGGTCACCAGGGGTATATACCTTGTCTGCACCAATATGTACTTGAAAACCCGATACACCCGTCAATGAGCCTTGTGGGGCGCGAATATCTGCGGGATAGTCGGGAAAAGTACAAATGTCATTACCTACGGTTGCCGATACATTCGAGAAGATGTTGCCGGCCAACTGCATACCGTCGCCAGAATCGCCCGAAAAGCGAACTACCACATCATTCAATTCTTTAACCATCATTTCGTCTGCCATACTTTCTTTTATAATTTAAATTCAAAAGACAATACCATTCTATTTCCTAATAAAGGCTATCACGGGGAGGGGATTTTTAGAGTTGGCCACAGCCGGCGATAGCTGCACTAAGAAGAGCGGCAAAGTTCGCAAACATTAACGAGTTTACAAAACTTTTAGTGTTTTATATTCAACCTACTATCAAAAAGAATATCTAACAGCACAAACACCAGCAAAACCGCCTATATTACCACATCAAAATATCAAATAAAGACAATATAACTGACACTATGACAGGACATTATTTTACTAAAAGTTACTTATTAGGTCACAGCGAAGTCCACAGAGCATATTTTTGTTATATTTATCACACTTTCAGACCGTATTTGTTAGAAATCGAGCAGTTTTAGTGACAGTTAAGCAATCCGTCTAAAAACCCTCACTCAAACACTCGATATATATTCACTAAATATACACTTTGAGTCTATTCAGTATTATTTTTCCCCCAAAATATATAGCCATAAATATACTGCTTATGGTTTGCCATCTCGGCAGATTGCGTTATATTTGCGCAGTTTTAATATGCTGACGCATGGCCTTGTAGTTCAACGGATAGAACAAGAGTTTCCTAAACTTTAGATAGGGGTTCGATTCCCCTCGGGGCTACTACACAAGATCGTCAATACACCTTCGAAAGGCGCATTGGCGGTTTTCTATTTTTATGCAACCCAAATTCAAAAACAAATCCTAACGACACAGTCTCCGCGCACACCCCTAGACGATATCACTTTAATTATCAAACACTTCCACCTACTCCATCACCTATATTCATCTACAAAGATAGCCATCCTTAGTCAGCACACTAAGCAGCCTTGATTAGCATACCGACCAGCCTTCGTCCATAAAACAACCAGCCAAGCCTCCCTAAAACAGTATATGTAGATGCATGCCGGAAGCGTACAAAAAACCCCGAATCAGCATATCATATGCCGATTCGGGGTTTGAATCTATATCTTATATAAATAGAATTAGACTTCCTCGCCTTTAAGTGTGGCCGATGAAGCTTCTGTGATGCGCACATTCACGAAGTCGCCCACCTTGTGTGTTCCACGATCGAATACCACCACACGATTTTGCTCGGTACGGCCAAAAAGTTGATCGCGGGAACGTTTCGACACCCCTTCTACCAATACTTCATAGGTCTTGCCGATGCAACGCTGATTGGATTCGGCCGAAAGACGATTCTGCAAAGCGATGATTTCGTTGAGACGGCGTACTTTCTCTTCTTCGGGCACATTGTCTTCCAGATGCTTTGAAGCATAAGTTCCGGGACGTTCTGAATACTTGAACATAAAAGCCGAATCATATCCGCAGATCTCCATTAGCGACAACGATTCTAAGTGCTCTTCTTCAGTCTCAGAGTGGAAACCCGAGAAAATATCAGTAGACAAGCCACATTCTGGGATGATGCGTTTGATCGCTTCCACACGCTCCAAATACCACTCGCGGGTATATTTACGGTTCATCAACTTGAGAATACGCGAACTACCGCTCTGCACAGGCAGATGGATATGTTTGCATACATTAGGCACATCTGCAATCACCTGTAGCGTTTCATCACTCATATCCTTGGGATGCGAAGTGGTGAAACGAACACGTACCCCCTGTGCTGCCTCTGCCACCATACGAAGTAGTTGAGGGAAGGTAATCACTGTTCCATCCTCTTTCTCGAAACGATAGGAGTTGACGTTCTGTCCTAGGAGAGTGATTTCTTTATATCCTTTAGCCTTCAGGTCATTTACCTCGTTGAGGATGCTCTCTACATCACGACTACGTTCGCGGCCACGTGTATAGGGCACAATGCAATAGGTACAGAAGTTGTTGCAACCACGCATGATTGATACAAAGCCCGATATGCGATTGCCGTGCATACGCTTGGGCAACACATCGCGATAGGTTTCGGTAGTAGATAGCTCTACATTGATGGCTTTTTCGCCCGCTTCGACAGCAGCCACCAGCTCGGGCAGCGTCAGATAAGCATCTGGACCTACCACTAAGTCTACATGGTGATTCGTGATGAGATCATCTTTCACACGCTCGGCCATACACCCTAACACACCTACTATAAGCTTGCGACCTTTACGGCGCATGGAATGAAAATGCTCCAGACGGTTCAATATCTTTTGCTCAGCATTGTCGCGGATAGAGCAAGTATTCATAAATACTGCATCGGCCTCCTCCAAAGTTTCGGCCATCTCATAACCTGCCATTTGCATCACCGAGGCAATCACCTCGCTATCTGCCACATTCATCTGGCAGCCATAAGTTTCGATAAACAGCTTTTTGCTGTCACCGGCAGTTGCGGATTTAAAGTCCGCTCCCGTAATTTCGTTCATACTCTATTTATTTTAAATCGATTAAATCGATGCAAAGATAGACCAAAACAGGCGAAACAAGAGAAGGTAGAAAGAAAAATGAGTTAAAACATGGGGTGTGGAGGTGTTAAATCTTAATAATCGTTAAGTATTTAAACTTTATTATATGTATTTTTTGTTAATTCCAGCTTAAATGCGGACTTTTGTGATGTGAAAGAAACATTTGATTTTTTCATAGTTAAGGTTTAGGTTAAAAAATTAAAGGGGAGCTGTGAAGCTGCCCTTTTTTCTTTTTATAGATTTGCAGTAATCAAATTTTATTGAGTAACTTTGGCGCAAATCATAAAAAAAAGCAGCTATGGATGACTTGATAGGCTATATTGCAATCGCACTATTCATTGGTTTTACCGTTTTTATTGAGATTCGGAAAAAAGCCAAAGAGAGTGAAAATGCATCTGTACCTCAAAACCCTCTCCACGAGCCTACAGCGCCTTATCGGTCGCAAAAAACAAAGCAGACCGTAGATGCTCGAAAAAAAGGTGGCAACTACACGCCTCTTGCCGATACAAAAGCGAGCTCTCAACAACAACACCATGGTGAAAAAAAAAGCGGCACTACCATGCCGCATAGAGATTCACCGGAGGGTGTACCCAACTTCAGACTCACATCGACCGAAGAGGCACGTCGCGCCATCATTTGGTCTGAGATTTTACGTAGAAAATATTAATCCTAACTTTTACCGTTAAAAATATATTAAAAACATGTCATTCAGAATTATCTCAGCAGCAGAAGCTGCCAGCCTTGTCAAACATGGCCACAATATTGGCCTCAGCGGTTTTACACCCGCAGGTACGGCAAAAGCCGTAACAGCAGAAATTGCAAAAATAGCAGAAGCAGAACATACTAAAGGTAATCCCTACCAAATCAGCATATTTACAGGTGCCTCTACCGGCGACTCTTGTGATGGTGTTCTAGCCCGCGCAAAGGCCATTCGCTATCGTGCACCCTATACCACTAACCCTGACTTTCGTAAAGCGGTAAATAGTGGTGAGATTGCCTATAACGATATACATCTTTCGCAAATGGCGCAAGAATTGCGCTATGGCTTCTTAGGTAAAGTAGACCTTGCCGTGATCGAAGCTTGTGAAGTAACCGCTGATGGTAAGATTTATCTGACTGCTGCCGGAGGTATCGCGCCAACACTATGTCACTTAGCCGATCGCATCATCATTGAGTTGAACTCAGCTCATAGCAACCGTATGATGGGATTACACGATGTATATGAGCCACTAGATCCTCCTTACCGTCGCGAAATACCTATCTATAAGCCTAGTGATCGTATCGGCTTGCCTTACATTAAAGTTGATCCTAGAAAGATCATCGGTATCGTAGAAACTAACTGGCCTGATGAGGCACGTGACTTTGCTAGTTCAGACCCTGTGACTGACCAAATTGGCCAGAATGTAGCCGACTTCTTATTGGGAGATATGAGAGCCGGCAGAATCCCTTCGACTTTCCTTCCATTGCAATCGGGTGTGGGCAACATCGCCAACGCTGTATTGGGTGCACTGGGACGCGAAAAAGCGATCCCTGCTTTTGAGATGTATACAGAGGTGATTCAAAACTCCGTGATTGACTTGATTCGTGCGGGTCGTGTAAAATTCGGTAGTACTTGCTCTTTGACTGTTACTAACGACTGCTTGCAAGGTATCTATGACGATATGGACTTCTTCCGTGATAAATTGGTGCTTCGCCCATCAGAGATCTCAAATAACCCAGAAGTAGTGCGTCGCTTAGGTGTTATTTCAATGAATACGGCGATCGAAGTAGACCTTTATGGTAACGTGAACTCTACACATATTAGTGGCACGAAGATGATGAACGGTATCGGTGGCTCGGGCGACTTTACTCGCAACGCTTATACCTCTATCTTTACTTGTCCATCTATCGCTAAAAACGGTGCTATCAGTGCCATCGTTCCAATGGTGTCTCACGAAGACCATAGCGAACACTCAGTGAAGATTATCATCACCGAACAAGGTGTAGCCGATCTTCGTGGCAAGAGCCCTAAAGAGCGTGCAGCAGCTATCATCGAGAACTGTGCTCACCCTGACTACAAACAAATCCTTTGGGATTACATGAAAATCAGTGGTGGAAAAGCTCAAACACCGCATGCTATCCAAGCCGCTCTAGGCATGCATGCCGAATTGGGACGCAGCGGTGATATGCGCAATATCGACTGGTCTGCTTTCAAATAAACCATCGTTCTAGATTGAAGATATGCCTCGTCTTGCTCGCTATAGCAATGACGAGGCTTTTTTATATCGGTTCGGCCGAACATCAACTATCATTTTGATAGAATCGCACCCCATTAATTATTTTTTCGGGGGATTATTATTAGCAGAAAAGGATAAATACTATATTTGTGAATAGCAAAAACATTAAATACCGAGTTGATATATGATAACGAAAGAGTTGCTCAGACCGGAAAGCATTGTAGTGGTGGGTGCATCCAACAATATTCATAAACCTGGTGGCGCCATTTTGAGAAACCTCATCAATGGTGGCTATAAAGGGGAGTTGCGCGCTGTGAATCCCAAAGAGACAGAAGTGCAAGGCGTATCATCCTTTGCCGATGCACGCGACATACCGCCCACCGATTTGGCCATTCTTGCCATCCCGGCGATGATGTGCCCTGATGTGGTAGAAACTTTGGTCAGCCAAAAAGGTGTAAAAGCTGTCATTATTCTATCGGCCGGATTCGGGGAGGAGACACACGAAGGGGCGTTGCTCGAGGAACGCATCCTGGAGATTGTCGATCAATACGGGGCAGCACTTATCGGACCCAACTGCATCGGTATGATGAATACATGCCATCATAGTGTATTCAGCCAACCCATCCCTAATCTTAACGCTAAAGGCGCTGACCTGATTTCGAGTTCAGGCGCTACGGCCGTGTTCATCATGGAAAGCGCCGTAACCAAAGGGTTGCAGTTCAACTCTGTGTGGTCGGTGGGCAATGCCAAGCAAATTGGCGTGGAAGAGGTGTTGGAATATATGGACATCAACTTCAACCCAGAGACTGATTCAAAAATAAAACTACTCTATATAGAAAGTATCAGCGACCCTGACCGCTTGCTGTTCCATGCAGCTTCACTTATCAAGAAGGGCTGCAAGATAGCGGCAATTAAGGCTGGTAGTTCGGAGAGCGGCAGCCGAGCGGCTTCTTCGCATACGGGCGCTATCGCTAGTTCGGACTCGGCAGTAGAGGCATTGTTCCGTAAAGCGGGAATTGTGCGTTGCTTCTCACGTGAAGAGTTGACGACAGTCGGCTGTATCTTTACCCTGCCCGAGCTTCATGGCAAGAATTTTGCCATCGTGACGCATGCTGGAGGTCCGGGTGTGATGCTGACGGATGCACTGAGCAAAGGTGGCCTCAATGTGCCGCCGCTAGAAGGCGAGGCGGCCACCGAACTTAAATCCAAGCTCTACCCAGGCGCTTCAGTAGCCAACCCTATCGACATCCTTGCCACCGGCACACCCGAACATTTGCGCCTGTGCATTGACTACTGCGAGGAACGATTTGAGAATATTGACGCTATCATGGCGATATTTGGCACACCTGGATTGGTGACGATGTTTGATATGTATGAGGTATTACATGAGGAGATGCAAACTTGTAAAAAGCCTATCTTTCCGATTCTACCCTCTATCAACACAGCTGGTGCCGAAGTTGCCGAATTCTTGGCCAAAGGGCATGTAAACTTTGCGGATGAGGTGACACTGGGAACTGCGTTGTCACGCATCATCAACTCACCTCATCCTGCTGCCAATGAAATAGAGCTTTTTGGCGTTGACGTGCCACGCATACGCCGCATCATCGACAGCATCGATCAGGATGGGTATATAGAACCTAGCTTGGTCAATGCATTGCTCAACGCTGCTGGCATACCCGTAGTGGAGGAGTTTGTATCGGCCAACAAGGAAGATATTATCGCATTCGCTCATCGCTGTGGTTACCCTATAGTAGCTAAAGTAGTGGGCCCTGTCCATAAGTCGGACATCGGCGGTGTGGTACTCAATATTCAGAGCGATGAACATCTGTCGTTGGAGTTCGACCGCTTGATGCAACTACCTCAAGCTACTGCCATCATGGTGCAACCTATGCTAAAAGGCATAGAGCTGTTTATAGGCGCGAAGTACGAAGAGAAGTTCGGCCATGTGGTGTTGTGTGGTTTGGGAGGCATCTTTGTGGAAGTGTTGAAGGATGTATCCTCGGGTCTGGCCCCACTTTCCTATGAAGAGGCCTATTCGATGATTCATTCGCTGCGCGCCTATAAGATTATTCAGGGCACACGCGGCCAAAAAGGGGTGAACGAGGCACAGTTTGCTGAAATCATCGTACGTCTGTCTACCCTGCTTCGCTTCGCTACTGAGATCAAAGAGATGGACATCAATCCGCTCCTTGCCAATGAGAAACGAGTGGTAGCAGTAGATGCACGTATCCGCATAGAGAAATAGTTTTTAATCGGAAACTCAATAAGATAATAAGGGTTAGTAAACTTCTTGCAAACCCTGAATTAAAATCCCTGGAACGCTTACGAGTGTTTCAGGGATTTATTGAATAAGAGAATAAGAAGTTAAATTAGAACGAATTATCATTCAGCTGTTTATGTATCAACTATCCATCGACTGCTGTCTGTTGATAAATGACGAGACGTTTGGCATTATGACAGCCGCATAAAAGAAAAGC
>CAMTPC010000086.1 GCA_947074295.1 uncultured Bacteroides sp.
TCTGGGTAAACAGATCCCATTGACACCCGAAGAAGTAGAAGCTTTACGCTAAACTTATTGTAGGAAAATAGTAAAAAAATAATAGCGTATCATTCTGAGTGTTTCTATTCAGAATGATACGCTATTTTTATTCTATTTGCTAGGTAGGAGTATTTGTTTTACTGGGTAGCCTTATACAGCAAGCAGAGTAGGGGAGGACAATCGGCTGAGTAGGGCTACTCCATAGATGAAGTTTGGCTGTCTTGTAAATTGCAGATATTTAGATGATTATGAGCGTATGTTTAGTTTCCTTTAGAAAGTTGTGGTGCCAGGGCGTGAAGTGCGATATTGATTCTTGAACTTTAAGACAATGTAGATAGGATATCTTCCTGATTTCTAGCGATCAATTCCTCGAGTTATACTCTTCTTTTTATCATATTTACCGCAAAATATGGGGTGAATATGATAGCTAATAGACTATCGTTTTTGATTAGAGAAGAAACTGTTGATCGTGATTTTTATCCTTATAAGTAAGATAAGATATGGAAATGGTTTTATGCTATTTTGAAAACCAAATTCGGGCTTTAGTTTTCTACTAAAGCCCGAATTTGAATATAGTTAATACAAGATTATATCTTGTGACTCATAGTTGCACTATTTATATGCCTTTATACTGAAGATAGCCTCGCCACCTTGTGAAAATACTCCCCATCCGTTACGGTTCATCTGGTAAATACGATTGGTGAGAGCCTTTACTCCATTGATATAAGTCACACAAATCGCATTTTCCACTACTATCTCCACATCAAATTCATTTCCTTCGGGTAAAGTAATCGATGTGATAACAGAGACAGTTTGCCCGTTCAAGATTCGTTCTAGATTTAGTGTACGTGTTTCCAGATCAAACACTAAATCATGTACTTCAGAGCGATTTCCGCTTGCTCCGAATTCGAATCCGCATCGTTTAGCGCTACTAGGATTCAAAGTGGCTTGTATGCGATAAGCGTCATCTATCCCATCGAAAATCGCTATCGCTTTATCCTCACTACCACTTGTCAGGACATATTGATTGTTGCGATATGTAACACCATTCATCACTTTAGGCAAGAGGTCTATTTCTGTCGAGAAGGCCGAACGGATTGCTGTCGGGATTGACACTCGAAGGGTACCATCACTGTTTTGGATCAATTGATGAACTACAAGAGAACCACCCCAAACCTTATTACCACTATCTTTATGATTTTCTCGTGTATAACACCATCCAAAGATATAACGTTCATTGCCTTCGCCAGCTGTTTTTCCTGCATAGAAAAAATGATCATCAAGTGCAGGTTGTTCAGGAGTAGTCCAAGTTTTGCTACCTACTTCACGATAGACATAGCGCGTACGTCTGTCACTTCCTGCCCAATCCCAGTTAGAGTAGACTAGATATTGGTAGTTTCCCATAGTAAATACGTCGGGGCATTCTAAGATGCGTTCACCATTATAATAGAAAGGTTCTTCTAATGTCCAATTCAACATATCAGAAGATGAGTATTGCAGGATTACAGCCTGCCAGTCATTAACGGCAGCCACATAAGCTCGACTTGTAATGAGCATCTTGTAAACATCGCCTTCCTTTAAGATAAAAGGATCTCGGAATTCATTGCGATCCACATCATTAAGTGGCGCTTCAAGTACGAAATCGGTTTGCTTTGTCCAAGTTCGCAAGTCTTTCGAGGTTGCCAAATATATCTTTTCTGCAGGCGAAAGGTTTCCATTATGGCCTGTATAATAAGTATAATAGGTGTCGCCTACTTTTATGGTCGACCCTGTGCCCAAGGCATCTTCTTGACTGTTATCTTCCCCGCAAGGTACGACAATACCATGATCGGTATATGTCCTGAAATCTGTAGTTGATGTCATAGCAAATGGGTGAAAAGTAGCTCCTCCATCGCGTGCATCGTGGAGATACATCACAAAATACCGTCCGTTTTCATAGAAAGGCATTGCATCTCCAACCCATCCATTAGTTGGTTTCCAGAACAAATCATAGGTTTGATATAGATCGTTCACATCGTGATAGACTGGTGCATTTAGATCAGCTTCTGGATCATTGCAAATATATTCATGATCACTGCATGCGGCCAGAGTGAATCCTGTGGCCAGCAATGTATATAGATAAGATAAATATTTCATAAGCATGTTTTAATGATATATTTTAGTCAATCAAATAATTAAGAATATTTTGAGTCAATAATTCTAGGTTATCCCGAAAGCTATTACTTGGGTAGTTGTCTTCATACCAGTCATATGCCTCAGCACCACAAGTTATTACTGCTCCTCTTTCTTCATTCGCTTCATACTCTGTAATCATTGAGGTCTCATCCATATTATCTGCCCAATGCATATCTGCCAATTGTTTACCCCCAGTTGTTTCCATCCAAGTATCGCGTCCTAGGTATTGTGGAGTCCACTCAGCCTTTAGATTCCAGCGTACATTGTGGCCACGTGTAGTACAGCCATTACTCAAAAGGAAAATACGATTTGTTTCTCCAACAGGTTTGCGCAAGCCATTAAAAATTTCATGGTCGATGATGCGTAACCCCCATCCATAGCCATTACCATCGTTCACATCAAAGGGTGCATTGTCAAAACCCCACGCATTATTGAACATGTTGCCATCTTTGGATATCTTAAGTAGTTTGCCTAATGCCATACCCGCTGAACTAAGGAACATATTACCTTTTTGCGCTAGATAATCATTAAGAGCAGATATTACCAGTGGATGATTTGCAGCGTCTGGAGCTACTGGGTCACCTCCTACACCATAAGAGTCATAATGATACCAGATGACCTTATACTTTGTTAGGTCTTTGCCAGCTTTGATATCATCGAATGATAGATATTCGGCTGTTTCATAATTATCCTTCATCCACTCCCATGCTTTTTTCTCATCATTATTGCTCAATAGATTGGCAGAAGCTGCTTCGCCAAGGAATGCCATTGGTACAAATACAGTTGGAACCACAGATGCTGTGTAGGTGAATGTTTCATCCATATACGTCATTACAAAATCTACTGGCTCTGTAAAGTCGTATGGCGAACTAAGCGATGTCATCAATTTGGCCCCATTGTTAACAGTAATTACTGGAGTCAAAGCATCGATAGCTTCTCCCATTGGATAGTTAATTCTAATGGTACGTGCCGAATGGTCTATATTGCCTTTATATCTACCTATGTCAAACGATTCTATTTTTGCTATATCCGACACATGATGAGCTAATACTTTGTAATCATGATAAAGATTTCCATTTACGATACGGTAAGTGGTGATATTTGATAAATCAATAGGCCCCTCAGGATTTTCGGGCGAGAGAACGCGTGCACCTTCAGAAAGCTGAAGAGAAGGTGAAAGTGTGCTCAAATTAGTATTTGATGGATAAATCAGTTCGATGATCCCATTAAGTTCATTTAAGATCACTAGCTTTGCATGATTATCACTAAAAGAGATAATCTTAACCTCGCCACTGTTATCTATACCGTTATAGTTCTCATCATTACAGGCAGTCATTGCTAGTAAGCCCATGAACAAGCTGATTATTATAGATCTATTTTTTTTCATTTTGATATGCTTTTAGGATTATTGGTACTGATTAGTTCCAACCTGGATTTTGTTGATAAATACCTTCTGTAAAATTGATCTGCTGCTGAGGAATAGGGATATATTCATCCTTATTTTTATCAAAGATACCCTCCTTGAGGTAATAACGACGCTCGCCTTCGGTATTAAAATAGCTATTCAATACGTCAGTGGCTATGCCCCAACGGACAAGATCAAAGAAGCGATGTCCTTCCATGGCCAATTCTAGGCGCCTTTCCCAGCGCACAGCTTCGCGTGCATATTCGCGAGTCCATCCTGCGGCTGAATATGTGGCTATGCTTAGGTTGTTGGCATAAGGAATGAAAACATTGCTTTGTGCGCGTTCGCGTAGTCTATTAATCAACGGTCTAGCTTCATTCTCACGACCCAATTCTATTAATGCTTCTGCTCTCACCAACATGATGTCTGCATATCGTAGTACAATACGATTTTTGGAGTTAGCATAGAAAGGAGAAACATTCTTAAAACAATCACAAGACGGATCCACATTTTCTTTTAATGAAGCATAATACCCGTAAACGGTAGGGGTACGGTTCCAACTCTCCTCATAAATCAGTTCTTCATTGTATTTATAAGGTACGCCAGGAAGAGCTACTGTATGATAAAGACGAGGATCGACCACATCAAATGTGGCATTATAATCAATAAGGTCAAAGTTGTTAAAGTCGGGCAATCCATTCACCGTTTTAAAGGCGTTTACTAGATTCTGACTAGGTTTGTGGAAGTCACAGCATCCCAATCCCATGGGCACTGACAGTACGTCACTCCAATTGAGACGTCCAAACATCGTTCCATCATCTGTAGAATATTGAATAGCGAAAATCGACTCCTTACCATTTTGAAATGTACCAGGCAGAAAGTTGTTGGCAAAGTCTGGCTCTAAACCGTAAGTAGAGTTCATAACCACCTCACTGTATTTTAGTACATTATTCAAATCATCGCTATTGGGCTCTCCGATTACATTATTCATTTCGTCTTGACGAAATGCCTTAAAGAGATACGCTTTTGACAAATAGGCTGCAGCAGCTATTTTGTTAGCACGCCCTATCTCATTTTGACTTTCTGGTAATAAATCATAGGCTTGCTGAAAATCGCGACATATCCAAGCCCATTGTTCATCATTAGGCAGAGTGTTAGAAACAAAATCGTATTCGTCAAGTGGCAAATCCTCGTCCACAAAAGGGATATGACCAAATACCAGTTTAAGCATATAATAGAAGTGTCCGCGCAAAAAATACATTTCGCCCATACGGCTATTGCGATTCTTGAAATCACTTTCGTTCATCGATTTTAATACACTGAGCGCTGAGTTTGTACGCGAAATAGCCTCGAACATATAAAACCACAATCCATCGGCCTCACCAAAATCAGTTCGTACGTTTTCTGATATCTCATAAAAATGGAAAGCGGCAATATCAGCTTGGTCGTTTCCTCCTTTATAGGCATCATCCGAGCGCACGTTTCCGTATGGCCAAAGGCTAAAGGGCTTGTCATAATGGTCGTTACCCAACGATGCATATGCTGCTGTACAAAGAGCTTCAACTTGGCTAGGGTCCTTTACTTGATCTTCGTTTACTACACCTTGAGGATCGTAATCTAGAAAAGTGCAACTTCCTAACAACGAAGTTGCTATAACTAATGATGTGAAATATTTAAATGCTTTCATGATTGTATTAAAAATTAAAATGTTGCGTTAAGTCCAAAAGTTATGGTAGTAGGAATGGGATATCCCCATCCTGGATTTTCAGGGTCGACCCCTGTAAAGCTCTTACTTTTGATAGTAAACAGATTCTGGCCGCTTAGATAAAAGCGAATTTTCTCCATACGAATGGCTTTTAAGGCTCCTCTTGGTAGAGTATATCCTAATTGAACATTTCTAAGTTTCAGGTATGAACCGTTTTCAATGAAATAAGTAGACATACGTCCTTCATCATTCTTATTGTTAGTGGTTAAAGCAGGAATATTAGAATTGGGATTGGTAATAGGGTCCCATGCATCCAGCAAGCGGCTTGTCTTATTAGATCTAGTATCTGAAACGCTCCAGAAATCTGATGTAAGTTTTACATTGTTATATACATCGATATTATGTACGCCTTGGAAGTAAACGTTTAAATCAAAATTCTTGTAAGTTAGATTGATATTCAAACCATATGTGAAATCTGGAAAAGGATTACCTATCCATGTGCGATCTTTATCGTCTATAACACCATCATTATTCAAATCTCGATAGCGAATACGCCCTAAGTCCTTGCCATCTTGTATACAATGATTGTCCAAATCCTCCTGAGTTTTAAAAATTCCATCTGCTACATAACCATAGAATGAACCAAGTGAACGTCCAAGAATATTGTCATAGGTACCATTGCCACCATATGAGTTTTTCACCGACTCTGGCAGATAGGTCACTTTATTCTTATTGGTAGAAATGTTTGCTGTAAAGTCATATTGGAAATCATTTTTTGTACTTCCTCGATAACCCAGCGTTAACTCAACCCCTTTATTTTCCATAGAGGCACCATTGTATGTTTTATTTGCTCCTTCGCCTTTTATAGCAGAATAGCCAGGAGTGTAGAGGATATCCTTTGTTTCTTTGATATAGTATTCTGCTGATCCATAAAGTGCTTGATTAAAGAATCCAAAATCAATACCAATATTTGTTTGGGTAGTAGTTTCCCATTTTAGATCTGGATTGGCTAGCTGTACACGCTTGTAGCCTGATGGCAACAACCCCGACCCATTACCATAGATATCATAGGCTGTTCCCCATATCGCATTCCATGTAGGATCACCTTTGCCGTAGTCGGTGGCATATATACTATAAATAGCTGTGTTACCTATTTCCTGATTACCATTTTGACCCCATCCAAAACGAATTTTTAGGTCTGAAAGCCAATCTTGAGTGTTTTCCATAAAATGCTCCTGATTAATCTTCCAACCTAGATTGAAAGCAGGAAATATACCCCAGCGATTATTCTTTCCGAAACGAGAAGAACCGTCACGACGTAAAGTTGCAGAAGCCAAATATTTGTCAGCGTAGGCATAGCTCACTTTACCAAAGAAAGACATCAGTGTGTAGCCAGTAGCACCACCAGATCCTTCGCTTGTGCCTGTACCTTGGTCGGGATACATGTAGTTGGGGTTTTCAAATGAAAATGATTCGCGTGATGCTGCAAAGTTTATATCTTCTTGCTTATACATCTCCATACCCAACATGGTTTCGAAACGATTCTCGCCAAAGCTGAAGTCATAGGTTGCAATATTACTCCATGTCCATTTAGTCCAGTGAGCTTGCTCCATAACCGATTTGGTTTTGCCACTATTTGTCACATAACCATTTTGGAAGGAATACGTTAAGGATCGTTTATAGAAATTACCATAATCCAAACCAAAGTTTGAACGAATATGTAGGTTCTTTATAGGATTAATATCTATGAATGCATTACCAAATATGCGCCAATATGTATAGCGGTTGTCTTTATTCTCATCTACAAGGTTTGCAGGATTACGTCGGTCTGGTAAGCCTGTAATGGGGCCTCCCCATCCAGTCCCATCTTCGGTACGAACAGGAATAAAAGGAACTGCAATAAGTGCCGACTCTACAATTTGATGAGGCTGTGAAACCTCGCTTGTCCGGTTCAATGTTAAGTTCTCGCCAATGGTAATAATACCATCCCAAAGTTTGAAATCACTGTTAACACGGGCTGATATTCGATTGAAGTTAGTGTTTTTAACTAACCCGTCATTATTGTAATAACCTAAAGAAAAATAATAGTTTCCTTTTTCGGTACCATTGCTGACAGACAAATTATAAGACTGGGCGATACCTGTTCGTGTCACCTCGTCAAACCAATCTGTGTTGGCAGGTTTCATGGTACGTGCTGCATCTAGATATTCTGGGAAATAGACTTGATTTAAGGTAGAGTGACCAGCTTCACTGGTTGAGTAGTCATAAAACAATCCAAGATTATTGCTGTTAGGATCTTCATTATTATTAATCATCGCTTTCCACAACACTTGTGCATATTCGTTAGATGAAAGTACATCTATTTTTGAGGTATACATACTAGCTGTGAGGTAGGCATCAAAATTAAGTCGTATAGCCCCTTTTTTACCTTTCTTTGTTGTGATAATAATAACTCCATTTGCTGCTCGCGAACCATAAATACTAGCTGCTGAGGCATCACGAAGTACTTGAATACTCTCTATATCATTACCATTGAGTTCATGCATCCCACTAGTAGTAGGCACGCCATCAATAATATAGAGTGGGTCATTGTTGTTAAGGGTACCAATACCACGGATGCGAACCGTTGCTGCACCACTAGGTGAACCATCAGAAGTTATAGACATACCCGCTACTCTTCCTTGCAATGCTTTTATTGGATTGTTTTCAGCTGCCTTCATTGCATCATCAACCTTTACTACAGACACAGCTCCAGTGAGGTCGGCTTTACGTTCTGTTCGATAGCCTACTGCCACAACCTCATCTAATTGCATCGATGACTCTTGAAGTTTAACGACTAAATGATTCTGGCCATTTACCGAAACTTGTTTTTTATCATATCCTATATATGAAAAGATAAGGATTGCGTTAGGGTTTGCAGTAAGGGTGAAGTTCCCATCAATGTCAGTGATGGTTCCTAGCTGCTCATTGTCAACAGAAACGTTAACACCTATAAGAGCTTCATTGTCGGTAGCCGACAAGACAGTGCCTTTAATGGTAATTTGTTGTGCAAACATCGTACCACAACAACCTAAAAGAATTAATAGAGAAATAAGGGATCTCATACTTTTATAACCGATTTAAAATTAACATATTTATTTCTTGTCACTGATAATTGTGCTTTTTATCCCTCACAAAGAAACATTGCAAAGAAAATATATAAATGCTTCTATAGCTATAAGATTTAGTTCAAATTCTAGTCATTATGTTACAATATCTTTTTTTATTTAATGATTGTATCATTATTTATTGATCTTGAAACAAGAGTGATAGTCTAATATTCAATTATTACGTTTCTTTGCCATGTGCTTTTGTTCTCCACATGTTATTTATTAAATTTAATACCTTTAAAAGACAATGAATTTATTCAATTATTTCTCCGCGTATATTCGTCGTTCGTGCACAATTCTTGCCATTGGCTCCATCTTTACCATTTTCTCCTGCCAAGCGACCATACCTCCCTTCGTTGTGAGACATTTAGGAGATGGTCATAGCATAGTACAATTAAAAACAAATAATAAATACCTGTTATTACCTATAGAGGAGGCAGCTCCTGAGGCTCGCGTCAATGTGACGCAGAATCAGAACAGTGTATCTACACATCAAGTTAGATTGGCTATTAATAATATTGATTATTACGTGCCATTAGATCTAACAGGCTTTGATATTTCTGCCTTGGCTATTAATGTGGAGAATGCTCCTGACTCTGCTTTGTGTTGGCGCTCATTCGAACTTGTAAATGAATTCGATACACAAAATCGCGAAAGCCATCGACCTGTTTATCATTTCGCACCGCTTTATGGCTGGATGAACGACCCTAATGGAATGGTCTACAAAGACGGAATTTATCATCTGTTCTATCAATACAATCCCTATGGATCGATGTGGGGTAATATGCATTGGGGACATGCCACTAGTACTGATTTAATAAATTGGGAGCATCAACCTGTAGCTATTTCACCCGATGATTTGGGTACTATATTCAGTGGATCATCAGTGGTAGACAAGAATAATACATCAGGATTTGGCAAAGATGCTATTGTCGCATTTTATACTTCTGCAGGTGAGCGCCAGACGCAGAGTGTGGCTTATAGCACAGACAATGGTAAGAGCTTTACTAAATATGAAGGAAATCCAATTCTAACGTCAGAAGCACCTGATTTTCGTGATCCTAAGGTGATTTGGCATGAAGCTACTAAGAAATGGATCATGATTTTGGCCGTGGGACAAGAGATGCAGTTCTTCACATCGTCCAACTTAAAGGATTGGACTTACGAAAGCAGTTTTGGCGAAGGTCATGGTGCGCATGGCGGCGTTTGGGAATGCCCTGACTTAATAGAAGTGCCAATAGAAGGTACCAACGACAAAGAATGGGTGTTGCTTTGCAATATCAATCCAGGTGGTCCATTTGGTGGAAGTGCAACACAATACTTTATAGGTGATTTCGATGGAAAGACTTTCACCAACCAGTCGCCCGAACTGACTAAATGGATGGATTATGGCAAAGACCACTATGCCACAGTTACATGGAGCAATGCCCCAGACAATCGTCATATAGCGATTGCTTGGATGAGCAACTGGCAATATGCTAACCAAGTGCCTACACAGCAATTTCGTAGTGCCAACTCTATTCCACGTGATTTGACCCTGGTAAATGATAATGGCAATATCATACTGAAGAGTGCACCTTCTCCCGAAGTAGAAAAACTAAGAGGAGAGGCTCCTAAAGCACGCTCGTTTAAAGTAAATAAGGATTATAATATTGACAAACTCCTCGATAATAACACAGGCTTGTTTGAGATTGTCATGACAATCAGAAATAAGGATGCCGAGTTTATTGGTTTCCGACTTTTCAATCAGCAAGGCGAAGAGGTTGATTTCTGTTATAATCTAGTTGAAGGTAATTTTAGTATGGACCGTTCAAAGAGTGGGGAGGTGTCATTCAGCGAAGATTTCCCAATAGCAACCCTAGCGCCTATAGGAAAAAATGATGAGATCAGTTTGCGCATTTTCGCAGATAAATCTAGCCTAGAGTTATTCGTAAATGATGGCGAATATGTAATGACTAACTTAGTATTCCCTTCTTCTCCCTATAACCGTGCTAGTTTCTATGCTAAAGGTGGTAGTTATGAAGTAACTTCATTTAAAGTTTATCCCCTAGAGCTAAAATAAATACATAACAGTTATGAAATCATATACAACCTCTATCTCTGAGCCAAAAGCACAATACGCTAAACTTGTGCCGGTTATGCTCTGTTTCTTTGCAATGGGCTTCGTAGACTTGGTGGGTATAGCCTCCAATTATGTACAAGCCGATTTAGGATTGTCCAACGCACAAGCTAACATATTACCTTCACTGGTTTTTTTCTGGTTCCTTATTTTTTCGGTTCCTACCGGAATGTTGATGAATCGTATCGGTCGCAAGAAGACCGTATTGTTGAGTCTGCTCATCACCTTTGCATCGTTGTTTTTACCCATATTGGGTGACAGCTACGGATTGATGTTGGTTTCATTCTCACTACTTGGTATTGGTAATGCCTTGATGCAAACATCCCTCAATCCATTATTGTCGAACATTGTAAATCCTGATAAGCTAGCCAGTAACCTCACTTTTGGTCAGTTTGTAAAAGCGATCGCCTCTTTCTTGGCACCCTATATTGCCATGTGGGGAGCAACTCAAACACTTCCAACCTTCGGATTGGGCTGGCGTATTCTATTTCCGATCTATATGGTAATTGCAATTATTGCAGTTCTTCTATTAGGGTCGACTCCAATCGAGGAAAAAGAAGCAGACAAGGCGTCAAGTTTTAAGGATTGCTTCTCTCTATTGGGAAAATCATTTGTGTTGTTATCATTTATAGGTATAATGTGTCATGTCGGTATTGACGTGGGTACAAATACAACTGCTCCCAAAATCCTGATGGAACGTATCGGAATGACATTGGCCGAAGCAGGTTTTGCAACCAGCTTGTATTTCATTTTCCGAACTGCTGGATGCTTTATAGGTGCATTTATATTGCAGCGGGTCCGCTCGAAACCGTTCTTTGCGGTTAGCGTCTTCTTAATGCTTTTGGCGATGGGAGGATTATTCTTTTTCCATTCTAAAACTGCAATATTTATTTGTATCGCTTTGATAGGCTTCGGTAATTCTAACATATTCCCCATTATCTTTTCACAAGCTCTATTGACATTACCGAACAAACAAAATGAGGTGTCGGGATTGATGATTATGGGATTGTTTGGTGGTACTATATTCCCATTGGCTATGGGTGTTGCTAGCGATGTCATGGGACAAAATGGGGCTATAGCAGTCATGGCAGTCGGTGTTGTTTATCTTTGTTTCTATATGCTACGCATGAAGAAATAGCAATATTTTTTAGCAAGGAAAGAGAATAAGAAATAGTAATAAAATAAAAACAAGTAACAATATGATAGTTGTAGGAATGGGTGAAGCACTTTGGGATGTGCTTCCAGAAGGTAAGAAAATAGGTGGCGCACCTGCCAATTTCGCTTTTCATGTATCACAACAAGGTTTGGAAAGTTATGCTATAAGTGCCATTGGTAATGATGAATTGGGCGACGAAATCATTGAAGTATTCGATAAGAAAGAATTAAACTATTCGCTACCCAGTGTAGATTATCCAACTGGTACAGTGCAAGTGACACTAGACAGTGAAGGTGTACCGTGCTATGATATCAAGGAAAATGTAGCTTGGGATAATATACCTTTTACAGATGAGCTGAAGAGAATGGCATTGCGTACACGTGCAATTTGTTTTGGATCGTTGGCGCAACGAAGTGCAGTAAGCAGGGCCACTATTCTGAAATATGTCGAGACCGTACCCGAGGCGGAAGGTCAATTAAAGATATTTGATATAAACTTACGTCAGCAATTCTATACCAAAGAAGTGATCACAGAGTCATTAAAACGATGCAATGTGCTAAAGATAAATGATGAAGAGCTCGTGATACTAAGCCGACTATATGGCTATCCAGGTATTGATTTAGAGGATAAATGTTGGATATTGCTTGCTAAGTATAACCTGAAAATGCTCATTCTGACTTGTGGCACTAATGGTAGTTATGTGTTTACACCAGGCGAAGTATCCTTTCAGCCTACTCCAAAGGTAAAGGTAGCTGATACAGTTGGCGCTGGAGATTCATTTACTGCCACTTTCTGTACCTCCTTGCTTAAAGGTAAGCCTGTAGCAGTAGCCCATAAATTAGCAGTCGAAGTTTCAGCTTATGTATGTACCCAAAGTGGTGCTATGCCCGAATTGCCACCAACATTGAAAGACAAACTCGTCTAATTGCAAGATATATTTTTATATACATATCGCCCTCTAACAATGGATTGATGCATTGTAGTGGGCGATTTTCTTTCTAATGACTATTTTTTCTTTTAGTCAATAAATAGTATTTTTGGTCCGGATAATAAATGTCCATACAATAGAAAATATTATGAAACACATTTCAAGGATACTTTTACTCTTCACTCTCATCTTTCTAACTGCATGTAAGCAGTCAACTGTCAGTTATCGAATCGGCATCTCACAATGCAGTGATGATGAATGGCGAAATCAGATGAATGAGGAAATCATGCGTGAAGCTCTTTTCTATGATGGAATAGAATTGGATATAAGAACAGCCCGTGATAACAGCACGCAACAAATTGAAGATATTCGCACTTTTATAGCCAATGGGATAGACTTATTAATAGTTTCTCCGAATGAGGCTGCCATAATTACACCAGTTGTCGAGGAAGCATTTGATAGCGGAATACCCGTAATTGTGGTCGATCGTAAAATCCTTTCAGACAAGTATACAGCTTTTATTGGAGCCGATAACTATGAAATAGGAAAGGCTGTAGGCAACTATATCGTTACTCTTCTCAATGGGAATGGGAACATTGTAGAGATAAAAGGATTGAGTGGATCTACACCTGCCCTAGAACGCCATCAGGGGTTCATAAGCATCATCAATCGCTACCCAGAAATCACCCTTATACAGCAAGTAGAGGCGGCTTGGCTTCGTGATCCTGCACGCATTTGCATGGATTCAATTTTATTATCTTTTCCTAAGATAGACGTGGTCTATGCACACAACGATCGTATGGCGGCTGGGGCTTTTGAGGCCGCATATCGAGCCAACCGTTCTGATAGCATTCATTTCATTGGCATTGATGCGCTCCCTGGCAAGGATTATGGTTTGGGAATGGTGCTTGATAGTATTTTAACTGCCACTTTTATCTATCCTACTGGAGGCGATGTATTGATGCAAACTGCCATGAAGATTCTTCGAGATGAGACTTTTCTGAGGGAAAATATACTTAATACTGCGGTTGTGGATGCTACTAATGCACGAGTTATGAGTCTTCAGACTAACCAGATAGGAGAGTTAGATGTCAAGATAAAAACGCTTAATTCTCGTATCGATTCTTTTGGAATTCGTTATACCAACCAACAGCTGTTGCTTTATAGCATACTCATCATACTTTTATTATTAGCAGGCCTATTAGTTGTGGTAATAAAATCGCTTCGTTCTAAGAACAAGATGAACCAGGAACTAAAAGAACAAAAAGGACAGCTCGAAACACAACGAGATACCCTTTCTGAACAACGTGATCAATTAATCAACCTGTCCGAGCAGTTGGAAGAGGCTACCCATGCCAAGCTCGCGTTTTTTACGAATATATCGCACGATTTTAGAACACCACTAACTTTAGTGGCTGACCCTATAGAACAACTTATGGACGACGAAACCATATCTGTTGATCAGCACCGGAAACTATCATTGGTGCAGCGCAACGTTAATATCCTGTTGCGCCTAGTCAATCAGATTCTAGATTTTCGCAAATATGAGAATGGGAAAATGGATTTTCTTCCCTCTTCGATTGATATGCTGCAGTGCTTTACTGTGTGGAATGAAGCTTTTAATGAAGCTATTCGGAAAAAACATATTCATTTCTCCTTTGATGCTATGCCCAATGAATCTTATCAGACATTAGCAGATGCTGAAAAGTTAGAACGTATTTACTATAATTTACTCTCAAATGCCGTAAAATTCACACCTGAAAATGGTAAAATAACAGTGAGGCTTTCTTCATTAAAGGATCAAGATGAAGCTTCCTTGTTTCGTTTCTCCATACATAATACCGGTAGTTTAATAGACGCTACACATATACATAATATTTTTGACCGGTTTTATAAAACAGATCTTCATCATGCAGGTTCAGGTATTGGTTTGGCGTTGGTGAAAGCTTTTGTTGAAATGCACGGAGGCACGATAAATGTGGAGAGTGATACGCATTATGGCACTACATTTACAGTGGATATCCCAAGGCAAAACGTTCCAGTTCAACGAACTGATACTGTCGTATCAAACACTACTGCCAAGTACGAAGAGGAGGAAATTGCCGAAGATATGCTTATTGATACGACCTGCGAGAAGAGCATTATATTGGTTGTTGATGACAACATTGATATACGTCTCTATATCCGCGAGCTATTGCAAGATAAGTACATGATACTTGAAGCATCGAATGGGCAGCAAGGTTTGAAGTTGGCAAATCGATATGTACCAGATCTTATACTATCTGATGTAATGATGCCCGAGATGGATGGATTCGAGTTTTGTACGTTGCTAAAAAATGAGATGAGAACCTGCCACATTCCCATGATTATGCTCACAGCTTGCTCCCTCGATGAACAACGAATAAAGGGATATCTTGGTGGCGCTGATTCGTATATCTCTAAACCATTTAACTCCAAGCTACTTTTGGCGCGTATTGATAATCTTATTACATCGAATCTGCGTTTAAAGCAAGTGTTTGGCGATAATCAGACGCTGATAAAAGAAGATGTATGCGATATGGATAAAACATTCATAACACGTTTCAAGAGTTTAGTAGAAGAGCGTTTGTCTGATTCCGCGTTGAATGTTGAGGATTTGGGACGTGAAATGGGTATGAGCCGTGTACAGCTCTATCGCAAATTGAAATCCCTTACCAATTATTCACCGAATGAGCTGCTTCGCATCACTCGACTCAAACGTGCTCAAGCTTTGCTATCTTCTGCAAATAGCAATGTAGGAGAAATAAGTTATACCGTTGGATTTTCTTCTCCCTCTTATTTTGCAAAATGTTATAAAGAGTATTATGGTGAATCTCCAACCGATTTTCTGCGACGTATGTTTCCGAATTAATATTTAAATTTGAGTAGAATCTTTCATGATACAATTGCACTAATCTGCTTTTTGGCCCTATATTGAATCGTGTGGATTGTATCTATTACTTTAAAGAGAATCTCGCCTTGTGCACTATTGTGCATAGCCCTATGCATGTTAGTGCACAGCCCTATGTACTATTATACATAGCCTTATGGATAAAGCGATTGTTCTATTCTTGGCAAGGTTGATGGAAGAATCTGATCCGTTACAAATGCTATCTATTAGCCACGAGATAATTAATTCTCTAAATCCATACGAATCATAATAATTTGTATATCTATTGTTTTGTATATCTTTGGCCCATTTAACACAATACTTTTAAAAATGCAAAACACGCAAAACCCCGCTTTGGTGTTCCCC
>CAMTPC010000087.1 GCA_947074295.1 uncultured Bacteroides sp.
TCGAGTCGTAGTGATGTGAAAGGAATATTAAAACAGCTTGAAGCATTAAATCCTGGCTCTATTTTACTTCTGCTATCTATCTTTCAATATAGCTTTGCACAGTCCGA
The DNA here is from genome assembly GCA_947074295.1 of uncultured Bacteroides sp. Classification (GTDB taxonomy): domain Bacteria; phylum Bacteroidota; class Bacteroidia; order Bacteroidales; family Bacteroidaceae; genus Bacteroides. The sequence continues at coordinate 108 of CAMTPC010000087.1, forward strand.
ATTAAGACAAGACAGCATCAATTATGATTTTGCTGACGATGTACGTTCGTATGGTGACTTCTTATTGGACATGGATCTTTTGATGATAAAACCACTAGAAACACCAAAAAGCAATTTACTCCATATCGAGAAAACGAAAGATTACAATGCACTGTTCAGCATAGCCCCTGATGCTATGTATACACAAGGCACTGCTACTTTCTCTCCTTCTTTTTATGGACTGAGCAGCGGAACTGGCAATTTGCACCATATGCAAATGGGAACATTTCGCTTGAAAAACGGGTGGCGACTCAATACATACGGCGATTATAACGCACAAGGCTATCGAGTAACCAATCCATCAGCACTTCCTTGGGAACGCAATAATTTTCGTGGAGCTTTTGAGCTGAAATCAGCCAATGGCAACTTCGGTATTAAGGTGGAAGTACAACAAGGCCGCAGATCTCCTTTCTACTAATTCCAACTTTATTATATTGAAATTTTATGAGAAATGTACTCATCATCGGGGCGAATGGATTTACCGGACGCCATCTATTGAAGTATCTTTTAGCAAACAGTAATTATAACCTCATTGGCTGCTCGCGCAATGACGATATTGCACCCGAGAAAGGATACACTTACATCAAAGTAGATATCTGCGACGCTAAAGCATTAAACAAGGTGTTTGAACAAGTAAAACCTGATGTGGTGGTAAACACCGCTGCACTCTCTGTGCCTGATTACTGTGAGACACATCGCGACGAGGCTTTCGAGGTTAACGCACAGGCAGTAGAAAATATTGCAAAACTTTGCGAGATTCATAGCTGCCGCTTTATCCATCTTTCAACCGATTTTGTTCTGAGTGGAAAGATAGATCAACTTCATACTGAAGACGAAGAGCCAGAACCCGTGAATTACTATGGGGTGACTAAATGGGAAGGCGAAAAACTTATCGCTGCACATTGCAGTAGTTATGCAATAGCACGCGTCGTGGTGGTTTATGGCAAAGCACTACCTGGACAACATGGCAATATCGTACAGCTAGTAGCCAATAAACTAAACGCTGGAGAGACTATCAACGTGGTTTCTGACCAGTGGAGGACTCCAACCTACGTAGGAGATATTGCTATTGGCGTGAAGAAGCTAATAGAAATTCCGGAGAATGGAATATTCCATATTTGCGGTAGCGACTATTTATCCATAGCGGATATTGCTTTCCGAACAGCTGAAATATTAAAACTGGATAAGAGCCTGATCAATCCAGTCACTACCGAAGTGATGCAAGAAAAAACTCTACGTCCACAATACAGCGGGCTTAGCATCGAAAAAGCACGAGAACTATTAGACTACAATCCTTTGACTTTTGAAGAAGGTGTAGCAAATATGTTTGAATGATTTCATACAGAACAGCGTTTACAGTTCAGTTAAACGCTGTTTAACTTCGGCAATTAGAGCATCAATAGAATCGAAAGTTGCAATAGTCTTATTTTTCGATTGCACATTATATAGATTATCGGCTATATCTATAGTTACTGAAGCCATAGAATCTGAATCTACAGAAATACCATTTCGCTTCAAGGCTTTACGCACCATGGCGAATGACACTCCTTCACCTTTTACACAAACAGAATATTTACACTCGCTTTCAACACGAAACAGTCCTGTAGACTCTTCGAAAACAATGCCTTTACGAGCAAAAAAACGATTGAGGGTACCATCAATTGCCAAATCTTCAGGCGTACCGATGAGCACACCTTTTTCTTTTTCCATCAACCAAATATTATCTGCTATTTGCAAAGCCAACTCTACATCGTGCGTAGACAGAAAGATAGTCTTATCTGTTTCACGACTCAACCGATGCAACAACTGCATCATCTCTACCTTACTAGGAAAGTCTAAAAAAGCAGTGGGCTCATCTAAAAATATAATGGGGGTATCCTGTGCCAAAGCTTTGGCAATCATCGTTTTTTGACGTTCACCATCACTTAATGTATGGATGGTGCGGTGTGATAGATGATTTATTTTTACTTGAGCTAGAGCTCTCTCTACTATCTTTTCATCGTCGACAGAAAGTTTACCCCAAAAATTAGTATAAGGACAGCGACCTAATCCTACCATTTCTTTCACTGTCATATTATATATATCAGGCTTATCGGTCAATACCACGCTAATTACTTTTGCCAACTCAGCATGTGTGTATTCATTAACTTCCTTTCCCAACAAGTATATAGCGCCAGATATCTTGGGCTGAAAAGCTGATAAGGTACGAAGCAAAGTAGATTTACCCACCCCATTAGCTCCCAAAAGACAGGTCAATTGACTGCTGCAGATAGAGGCATTAATGTGTTGGGCTACTATATATCTTTTTATCTTCCCAGGATATCCTATAGTTAGATCGTTAATCTGAATCGTCTTTCTATGCATAATCTATTTCATTCGACGGCCAAAGATAAACATTTTACTACTAAAGAGGTTTTCTGACAATAAAAACCTACCAATGGATTGACAAATGTTTTGTCAATGTATTGATAGTTCCTATCTTTGCAGCATAATTTCACTGTATGGAATGGCTTTATTCACTTTTTATTGAACATTCTGCTTTGCAAGCAGTCGTAGTTCTTTCTCTTATAGCTGCTATCGGATTGGGGCTGGGCAAGATCAAAATATGTGGCATCTCACTGGGTGTGGCTTTTGTCTTTTTTACAGGAATCATTGCAGGACATTTCGGACTATCCATTGACCATCAAATGCTTAACTATGCCGAAAGTTTCGGTTTAGTAATTTTCGTATATGCACTCGGCCTACAAGTAGGACCAGGTTTTTTCAGTTCGTTTCGCAAAGGAGGCATCAAACTGAATATACTCGCCACTTCTGTAGTGTTGCTAGGGACGATTATGGCGGTCATCAGTAGCATATTCTTTCACATTTCATTACCGGATGCTGTAGGTATACTTTGTGGCGCAACTACAAACACGCCAGCACTTGGTGCTGCCCAACAAACATTAAAGCAGATGGGACTAGAGACAAGCACACCAGCTTTGGGCTGTGCTGTGGCCTATCCGTTGGGGGTAGTAGGTGTGATATTGGCACTGATGTTGATGCGAAAGGTTTTGACCAAACCACAAGATTTAGTGATCCACAATGATGATGAGTCCAACCAAACATACATAGGTGCATTCGAAGTATGCAATCCGGCTATTTACAACAAGAGCATAAAGGACATAGCCCATATCAGTTATCCCAAATTCGTCATATCTCGGCTTTGGAGAGAAGGTTCGGTGACAATCCCTACTTCCGAAAAGATAATAAAGGAAGGCGACCGCTTATTGGTGGTAGCGGCTGATAAGGATGTCCAAGCATTGACAATCCTGTTCGGTAAACAAGAGAACACTGATTGGAATAAAGAAGATATTGATTGGAATACAATAGATAACCAACTCGTTTCACAAGGTATAGTTATTACGCGTCCCGAATTGAATGGAAAAAAATTAGGTTCGCTTCGCTTGCGCAATACTTATGGTATCAACATAAGTCGCGTATACCGATCGGGCGTACAACTATTAGCTACACCTGAACTACGTTTACAGTTGGGCGATCGATTAACCGTGGTAGGAGAAGCTTCTGCTATAACCAATGTAGAAAAACTGTTAGGCAATGCTATCAAGAGCCTGAAAGAGCCCAACCTGATAGCTGTCTTTATAGGTATCGTCCTAGGGCTATCATTAGGAGCGATCCCCTTTTTCATTCCAGGCATGAGCGCGCCCATTAAATTGGGTTTGGCAGGGGGACCTATCATTGTTGGTATCTTGATCGGCACATTTGGCCCACGTTTACACATGGTGACATATACTACGCGGAGTGCCAATCTAATGTTGCGCGCATTAGGCCTCACACTTTACCTAGCATGCCTTGGACTAGATGCAGGTGCTCATTTTTTCGAGACAGTGTTTCGCGCCGAAGGAGCAATGTGGGTTGGTATTGGTGCGGCGATGACATTACTACCTGTGATAATAATAGGGTTTATTGCTTTTAAATTGATGCGACTTGATTTTGGTACAGTTTCTGGAATGCTTTGCGGTAGTATGGCAAATCCGATGGCATTGACTCATGCCAATGAAATCGTGTCGAGTGATAATCCTTCTGTAGCATATGCTACTGTCTATCCATTTTGCATGTTTTTGCGGGTTATCATAGCCCAATTATTACTAATGTTTTTTCTTACCTAAGTACTAACAAACTAACTTTATATATATTTACCCCAAACCACCTAATATAAATGAAATGACTGCACAAAATTCAATAACTCCTGAAAGCATTGCAAATGATCTTCGTTATTTGCAATTATTATCGAAAAGTTTTCCCACCATTGCTGATGCTGCTACTGAGATTATCAACCTAGAGGCCATCTTGAATCTACCTAAAGGAACAGAGCACTTTTTGACTGATATCCATGGTGAAGACGAAGCCTTCAGACATGTTCTGAAGAATGCTTCGGGCGCAGTGAAACGCAAAGTGAACGAGATTTTTGGTAATACATTACGCGAAACCGAAAAGAAAGAGATCTGTACCTTGATTTATTATCCCGAAGAAAAGTTGCAGCTAGTAAAAGAGCGTGAAACCGATTTAGATGATTGGTATCTTATCACACTTAACCAGTTAGTGAAAGTATGCCAGAATGTTTCGTCTAAATATACGCGTTCAAAAGTGCGTAAATCATTACCGAAAGAGTTCTCATACATCATTCAAGAACTTTTGCACGAGTCGAGTATCGAACCTAATAAACATGCTTATATCAATGTAATCATCAGCACAATGATTTCAATTAAACGTGCTGACGAGTTTATCATAGCTATGTGCAATTTGATTCAACGTTTGACTATCGACTCTCTACATATTGTAGGTGATATCTACGATCGTGGTCCTGGCGCACATATCATCATGGACACACTCTGCGACTATCATAACTTTGATATCCAGTGGGGCAATCATGATATCCTTTGGATGGGTGCAGCTGCTGGAAACACTAGCTGCATTGCCAATGTAATACGCATGTCTATGCGCTATGGCAACCTCAATACTTTAGAAGATGGTTATAGCATCAATCTGCTCCCTCTCGCTACCTTTGCCATGGATACGTATGCCGATGATCCATGCACATTGTTTCTACCCAAGACAGGTGTTGCAGATGGAAATTATAATGAGAAAACTCGCCGCCTAATAGCGCAAATGCACAAAGCTATCACCATCATACAACTAAAATTAGAAGCTGCCATCATCGATCGACATCCAGAGTTTAAGATGGAAAATCGAAAACTATTTGACAAGATTGATTATGAACGCGGTATATTGATCTATGAAGGCAAAGAATATCCATTGCGCGACACCAATCTACCCACAATAGATCCTTCTGACCCTTATCGCTTAACTGTTGAGGAGGAAGAATTGATCAAGAAGCTCCACCACTCGTTCGTGAATAGTGAGAAGTTGAAAAAACACATGCGTTGCCTTTTTACCTATGGTGGCATGTATCTAGTATGCAATTCCAACCTACTCTATCATGCTTCTGTACCATTAAATGAAGATGGAAACTTCAAGGAGGTTACTATAGGCAAGAAAAAGTACAAAGGGAAAAAGCTAATGGATAAAGTCGATCAGCTGATACGTACAGCTTATTTTGACGAAGACGGTGAAAAAGATAAGTCTTTTGCCTTAGATTATATTTGGTATGTATGGTGCGGACCTGATTCACCATCATTCGATAAATCGAAGATGGCGACATTCGAGAGATACTTTACTACTGACAAAGAGTTGCAGAAGGAATCCAAAGGATTCTATTATAAAATGCGAGATAATGAAGAGGTTTGCAATCGTATACTTGAAGAGTTTGGCGTTACTGGGCAACATACACATATCATAAACGGCCATGTACCAGTAAAAACTATCAAAGGGGAACAGCCAATGAAAGCGGGTGGAAAACTACTGGTAATTGACGGAGGTTTTTCAAAAGCCTATCAACCCGAGACGGGCATTGCGGGATATACACTAATCTATCACTCGCATGGAATGCAACTTGTTCAACACGAACCTTTCATGTCTACCCAAGAGGCTATCAGTGAAGGACAAGATATTATCTCAACCACATTTGTTATCGAGTTTAATTCCCAACGTATGATGGTTAAAGATACCGATAAAGGTCAAGTGCTAGAAGCACAAATCTATGATTTGCAAAAACTACTCGTAGCCTATCGCAATGGACTTATCAAAGAGAAAGTATAAAAACAGAAAAGGGAGAGATCAATTTGATCACTCCCTTTTCTGTTTTTATTGCTGTTTACTCTCATCATGCTCTTCTAATCGACCTCGATGCTTCAACACTTTTGCATCAATATAGAAAACTATCTCTTCGGCTATATTGGTGATATGATCACCTGCTCGTTCGAGCTTACGCACCACAGCTGCCAAATCAAGACAGATAGCCCCATCTTCGGGGTGTTGGCGGATATGACTTGCCAAAGTTGTTAAAGATTCGGCATAAACCTCATCAAGAAGATTGTCTTTAGGGAACACAGAGGTAGCTATATCAATCTTTTCTTCTTCCAATGCTTTTTTTGCCAAAGCCAACATTTCTAATACTTCCGTGTACATTTCTTCGAAGCGTATCTTTTCCATTAATTCTGGATCAATGTCAGTAATTTCATTCTTAATTACAAAACGCGATATACCCTCGGCGAAATCTGCTATTCGTTCCAGATTAGTATTAATCTTTAGCATCGCCAACACAAAACGAAGATCTATTCCCAGCGGATTATATAGAGCAATGATATCTTCTATATCATTATCTATCTTTAATTCATATGTATTGACACGACGTTCGCGCAATAAAACAGTATGAGCCAAATCCTTATCGAAAGTAGACACGGCTTTACCTGCTCTTTCAATCTGATTATATACAAGATTCCACATTTGATTGATCTCATTCTTGAGTAAAAGAAGTTCTGACTCTACAAACTGTACCATATTATTTTTGCGCTTTTAGTGTGAAGATATTAATTATTGGCAAATTAAAAGAAATACAATGAGAAAGCTGTGTCTTTTGTTTGAAATTTATATTTCATTCATGTTACAAATCCATAACGAGCATTTTCAGCCTACATACCAAGTCATTACAAAATCATCATTCAGAAAATATTCGATATCAAAATGCTTTTTCTCAGGCGTTTTATATTCGCAAGCTTCGAATCGGCCTTGTGATTGCGGTGCAAAAGGAAATATATGAAGATGTTCCTTAAAATCTATTTCAGACTGATCGATACATTTAAAGAGTGTTTCTTTTGCAGACCAATGTAAAAGCATACTCCATACATCATCACCAAGGTAAGATTGTATAACTTCGTCATCACGTACGAATTTATACAACACGCGCTGCACACGTTTACCATATTGCTCTATATCAATACCAACTGAATTATGATGACTCAAAATCACAGCTGCATAGCCCTTGGTATGAGATATGCTAACGCTATATTTACTATCCTTTAGATAAGGTTTACCACTTTTTCTATACCATATAGGTGCATGTTGCCGTAAAAGTGTGAATAACAGAACGCGTACCGAAAGAAACTCTATTTTACGGTGGGGTGCTTTTAAGCCAGCCAACTGCTCTTCATAATAATCATGCTCAGGCAGTAGAAGAAGCAATTCCTCGAGGGATTCTTCCATTTTCCACACACCCATTATATAATCAGCCTTCTCCCATTTTAAGAATAATGCCATATATCTACTCCTTGCTTTCTTCTTTCGGATTAATTGTAAACTTCACTTTCAAGATACGGCGATTGTCCATTTCTAGAATCTCGAACAGAAAGTTTTCATATTCAATCTTTTCGTGAAGTTGTGGAAACTCTTGCTTAATTTCTAGGAGTAATCCAGCTAACGTATCAGCTTCACCCGAAATTTTCTCGAAATCTTCCTCTTTTAGCTGAGTCACCTTATAAAAGTCTGTTAATAGTATCTTGGCTTCGAAAATCCATGTGTGATCATTAATGACAGTATATGTACGTTCCTCATCATCATACTCATCATGGATTTCGCCTACAATTTCCTCTATAATATCCTCCATTGTCACGATACCCGAAGTTCCACCAAACTCATCCACCACAATGGCAATATGTATCTTATTGGCCTGAAAATCACGAAGCAAATCATCTATCATCTTTGTTTCGGGCACGAAATAAGCTGGGCGAATCAATGACTGCCATCTGAAATTTTCACCTTTAGTGAGATGTGGAAGTAAATCCTTGATATATAAAATTCCCTTAATATTATCACGTGATCCCGAATAAATCGGAATACGCGAATATGCATTGTCAACAATACATTTCATCACCTCTTTGAAAGATGATTTTATATCAAGATCGACTACATCAAGACGCGAAGTCATCACCTCTTTAGCAGTTTCGCCACCAAAACGAATAATACCTTCGAGAATATTATTTTCTTCTTTCAATTCTTCACGATCAGTCAATTCATAAGCCTGTGATAATTCGTCAACTGAGATATTATGACGCCGACGAGCAAAATATTTATTCAGAAAGCTTGTAGAATGTACGAGAAGATAAGACAAAGGAGTAAAAACTGTACGAAGCGCATATATGCCGGGGGCTGCAAATCTACAGAAAGAAAGTGTGCGTTGAGTTGAATATATTTTGGGCATGATTTCACCAAAAAGCAAAAGCAAAAAAGTCAATATTACAGTAAGTATCAAGAACTCGGCAAGTGGTGAGCCGAAACTAAATACACTCATGCAGAAGAAATTGCAGAGCATGATAATCGTTACATTCACAAAATTGTTTGTAATGAGCACGGTCGCCAATAATTTTTCAGAATTGGCTAAAAGACTTCTAATTTTGATATCAGATGGATGGCTATCCTCATCAACTTCATTAAGATCGGTTGGCGAGAGGGAGAAAAAAGCTATCTCGGATGCAGAAGCAAACCCCGAAGCCAAAAGTAATATGGCAGCAAGAATAATAGCTAGAATCGCAGAGAAAGATGGGGTAGTAATAGTGATATTACTAAAAATATCATGAAACTGGCGTAAATAATCGTCTGAGTCCAAAATGAATTAATTAAGTAAAACAAAGTCCCTGAGTGATAAAAAGAGCTTCTAAAACTCAGGGATTATATATCTTTTAAATTAGGTTTTTAAAAAGGTAAATCTTCACCACCTGCAGCTGGTTTCTGAGCAGTTGAAGCAGCGGTAGGGCTTGTTTGTTGAGATACTTGCTGATCAGAAGATTGTGTGCTACGTGCACTCAACATCTCCATATTATCTACAAATATCTCGGTAATGTAGCGTTTATTTCCTGATTGGTCTTCGTATGAACGCGATTTAATCTTGCCTTCCACATAAAGTTTATCACCTTTATGAACATACTTTTCGGCAATTTCAGCCAATCCGCGCCAGAGGACAAGATTGTGCCATTCCGTACGATCTGGAACATGGGTTCCATTATTTAGAGTGTAACCTTTTTCTGTAGTGGCCAATGAAAATGTAGCAACTGCAATACCTGTATCTAAGTATCTTACTTCAGGATCTTTTCCTACATTGCCTAACAAAATGACCTTATTTACTGACATAATTCCTATTTTTTTAAGTATTAATGTGCCAAATATAAAGAAATTTAAAACATCACCCAAGTCTATGTAGCTTTTTTTCGATGAAAACTTCAATAGGACGCGGTAATGCATATCTATCTATTTCATCTTTATGAATCTTTATATAGTTATCGAAAATAGGCATTTCACCTTTGATAGAAAGTTCGTAAAGATTGATATAGAGTATTTGATGCGATAAAATATGCTTCATGCCATACTGACAAACGATTAAGTCACTGCCTTCAAATTTATCTTTCCATTGTAAATATACAGGCATTTCAATCAAAGCAGCAGTTGATAATTGCAAAGACGTTTCAATAAGCGGCAATTGGTACATACCCTTCCAAATATCATTATCATCTCGTTTGTGTATATAAAAATAATCATTATTTGAAATGAAGAAATAATTGAAGAATCTTTCACGCACTTTTGTCTTATTCTGCTTGAAGGGCAAAGACGAAACAGTGTTTTTTTTATGAGCCATGCAATTATCTCTAAATGGACAATTGTTACAATCTGGGTTTTGTGGCACACATTGCAATGCCCCAAAATCCATAATAGCCTGATTGTAAATATCAGGCCTCGATGTATCAAGCATCTCTTCCGCCATAGCTTTAAATGTTCTTTTACCTAAAGTACTATCAATAGGTACTTCAATATCAAAATACCGGGCTAAAACACGGTATACATTTCCGTCAACAACAGCATGAGGCATACGATAAGCAAAAGAGCAGATAGCAGCAGCCGTGTAATCCCCCACTCCCTTCAAACTCCTTACTTGATCATAAGTTGTAGGAAAAACCCCATTCATGCTACGAGCAGCAATCAGCAGATTACGAGCACGAGAGTAATAACCTAAACCTTGCCAGTATTTCAGCACTTCATCTTCGCTGGCCTCTGCTAAAGATTGAAGTGAAGGAAAGCGACACAGAAAGCGTTCATAATAAGCAGATCCTTGCACAACACGCGTTTGTTGCAGAATTATTTCTGAAAGCCAAATTTTATAGGGATCAGTCGTTTGTCGCCATGGTAGATCTCTCTTATTCTTATCATACCAATCTAACAGTGTAGTACTAAATAAACTCATAATAGAAAAACTGAAATATAGAAGAATAGCAATAATGCCATTCGACACACAAAAATAGTATTTATAAAATCTCGAAACAATAAGGCAAGTATTTTTAAGGATTAATACGCTTTTGCTTACCGAATGTAGAAATCAATATGCACCGACAGAGGTTATTTATATAGAGTGTAAATAATCTTATGAGGCATATATATGCAAATAAATGATAAGAAATGATCCTTATTATGAGGAATAAAATGCATTATTAGTAATGTATGTATATAAGTATCAAAGTGTTAATAAATAGCATCAACATAAAACCTCCATAAATAAAAGGAACATTGTTTTGATAGTTAAGGGAAAAGCTATATATTTGCAGTCCAAAAATTTAGCAAGAATATAGTAATAATATTATTTGGATCAATAAAATGACGAAAGCAGATATTGTAAACGAGATTTCTAAAAATACAGGTCTCGACAAAATTGACGTGCTAACTACAATCGAGGCGTTCATGGAAACAGTAAAAGATTCTTTAGCGAAAGAAGAGAATGTTTACTTACGTGGATTTGGTAGTTTTATCGTAAAGAAAAGAGCTCAAAAAACAGCTCGTAACATTTCTAAGAATACGACTATCATTATCCCCGAACATAATATACCGGCATTTAAACCTGCCAAGACGTTTACGATTTCGGTAAAAAAATAATAAACTATAGTATTAACCATAAAAAAAGAAGCTATGCCAAGCGGAAAGAAAAAGAAAAGACATAAAATGTCTACGCATAAGCGTAAAAAAAGACTAAGAAAGAACAGACATAAAAGCAAAAAGTAATTTTTATAGTCTGAATTAGGTCAGAAATAAAGAACAAACTTAAAAAGCTTAAGTCTTTTGAGTTTGTTCTTCGTTTAAATAAGAGTTTCAAAAAAGGATAATTTATTACTGTTTTTGAAATAATTGATAAAAACATAGAAACTGTGACAAGCGAATTAGTAGTAGATGTACAACCCAAAGAGGTATCTATTGCTCTGCTCGAGGACAAAAGTCTGGTAGAGCTACAGAGTGAAGGTCGCAATGCCTCATTTGCGGTAGGAAATATGTATTTAGGACGTGTCAAGAAACTGATGCCAGGTCTCAATGCATGTTTTGTAGATGTAGGCTATGAGAAAGACGCTTTTCTTCATTATTTAGACTTAGGACCTCAATTTAACTCGCTAAACAAGTACATTAAGCAGACGGTAAGCGATAAGAAAAAGCTTAATCCAATCTCGAAGGCTACTATACTCCCCGACCTCGAAAAAGATGGCGCCATTGCCAACACATTGAAGGTGGGTCAAGAAATAGTTGTACAGATAGTAAAAGAACCTATATCAACCAAAGGTCCAAGACTGACTTCCGAAATTTCGTTTGCAGGAAGATATCTTGTATTGATACCTTTTAATGATAAAGTTTCTGTTTCGCAAAAAATTAAATCGAGCGAAGAGCGTGCACGACTCAAACAATTGTTGATGAGCATCAAACCCAAAAACTTTGGGGTTATCGTACGCACAGTAGCCGAAGGAAAACGCGTAGCCGAACTGGACGGAGAGCTTAAAATATTGCTGAAACATTGGGAAGAGGCCATTACAAAGGTACAAAAATCCACCAAACTTCCCACGCTTATTTACGAAGAAACTAGTCGTGCCGTAGGTCTACTTAGAGATCTCTTCAATCCATCGTTCGAAAACATTTATGTAAACAACGAGGAGGTATACAATGAGATTAGAGATTATGTAGGCTTAATTGCACCCGATCGTGTAGGAATAGTCAAACTATACAAAGGTCAGCTGCCTATCTACGACAATTTTGGTATAACCAAACAAATTAAGTCGTCTTTTGGCAAAACCGTTTCCTATAAAAGTGGTGCATATCTCATTATCGAACATACAGAAGCGCTGCATGTAGTTGATGTGAATAGCGGCAATCGCACAAAAAATGCCAACGGACAAGAAGCAAATGCCCTGGAAGTGAATCTAGGAGCTGCAGATGAGCTTGCGCGTCAACTAAGGTTACGCGATATGGGCGGAATCATCGTAGTTGATTTTATCGACATGAACGAATCCGAAAACCGCCAAAAGCTTTACGAACGCATGTGTTCGAACATGCAGAAAGATAGAGCTCGACACAACATTTTGCCCCTCAGCAAATTTGGCTTAATGCAGATCACTCGCCAGCGTGTCAGACCCGCAATGGATGTCAATACATCCGAGACTTGTCCAACCTGCTTTGGTAAAGGGAAGATAAAATCATCGATCCTGTTTACCGATACTTTAGAGAGTAAAATTGACTACTTAGTTAACAAACTGAAGATAAAGAATTTCTCATTGCATGTACATCCGTATATTGCAGCCTTTATCAATAAAGGTTTTTTCTCACTCAAATGGAAGTGGAGAATGAAATACGGATGGGGCATTAAAATCATTCCTAGCCAAAAATTGGCTTTCTTGCAATATGTATTCTACGATGCACAAGGCGAGGAAATCGACATGAAGGAAGAGATTGAAATAAAATAAAAAATGTGGATGTGATCTAGGAATCACATCCACATTTTTATTTTTGCTCCAAACAATAAATTAGGATAGTAGTCCTTTTAATTCATCCAAATGCTTTATAGCTTGATATTCTTTAGGTAACTCCACATCGGCGGGAACACCTTGCACCACTTGTGCACCTATTGCCAAACCGGGCAATATATCATTTTTCTTGGAGTCTCCGACAATCAATACATCCTCGGGTTTGAATCCCTGACGTTCGATGGCAATTTGCCACAAGCGTGCATCGGGTTTACGGATGCTTTCGACTGCAGAGTCGGTGACAGAGACAAAAAGATGAGCTATTTGCATATCCTCAATAACTTTCGCCACATTCCCATAATAATTAGAGACAAGGAGAAGCGTGTAACGTTTCGCTAGATTCTCCAAAATAGGTTTAGCAGTAGCCACATTCATTGCCGAATAATCAGTAATCAATTGAGCAGCTTTTATCACCAGCGCATCTACATCATCTGCATCCAATGCCAAAATAGCATTCTCTTGAATGAATTCGAACTGATATTTTATCTTGAACAATTGAGTTTCGAAAAGCGAATGATGACACTTAACCGGCTGTTCTTTCTCCATTTTGCGTTCGGCATAAACGTACGCATTCAGAAAATTATCACGATTTAATGCCAAACCCAACTGTTCCGTGTATATCTTTATATAGATATCCATCCAATGTAAAAAAGGGGAATCTAGCGTCCCACCAAAATCGAAGGCAATCGCCTTAATTATCTTCTTGTTAATCATCATCTTTTATTTCCAATTTTTACGAGTACCAATCCCACAATAATCCAAAAACATTCCCTTACTCTAGTTATCAGCGCTGCGTAGACACCATAGGCGCCCGATAGCGACAATCCAGCTACAGCAAGCGCAAAACCACCTTCACGACCACCCAACTGCATCGGTAAGAAAAAGAGTATGTTGGCCATTAAGGAAGAGAAGGCTACTACCAGAATACAATCCACGAAACTGATATCAGAGGTAAGAATGTTTAATATAAGCCATATTTCCAAACACCCCACCACGCGAGCTATAAACTCCAATGACAGTGCAGAGTAGAAGGTGCTTTTCTTCTGCTTGTGTAGCAGTGCTATCTGTTGATCTATATTCTCAAGTTTCTCTTTATTGTTTTCCGCAAAACGAATGGCATATTTCTTCAAGAAAGGGATATGTCCACCAATATTGACACAGGCTTTTGCCATCCCATTTTTATATCCTTTCATAAAAATAGTCGATAGAAAAACACAGAGCAGCGTAACCAGGGTCAACACAATACCCATCTCAAAACTCACCTTATAGCAACAGACATAGAGCACTACGGCGGCTATCCAGAACACGAAGTGCGAGAATATATGCATCATCACATAAAGCACCACAGATGAAGTAGCTCTTTCTACGCCTACATAAGGCTTTAGCTCCATGATTCTATAAGGCTCACCACCCATCAAACCCACGGGAGTCACATAGTTTATAGCAAATCCCGATACCGTAAATTTGAATAGTCGCGCAAAAGACAGCGTAGATATGCTACCTCCACTGCGCAGAATGATATACCACGAAGAAGTATTGATGAGATAGATAAAAAGCCAAAGAATCAATATCAGAGGCAGATAATAGCCTGCACGACGCAGGTTGTCAAACAACTCTTGATAAGAAACATCGAAAGTGAAAAGCATGATGCCAACGGCTATTACACCGAAGGCCAGAAATATATTACGAAAACGGTTACTCATGTTTAGTTTCCAGATATTGACACAAACTCCTACTCAGCTTTTCATGTTTGGCGATCATATAGACCAATAAAACATTGAGCACAGTCAGTTCGAAGATAAAATAAACCCATGGTATATTAAATAGCAGAGCCATAAATAATACAATGACACGGGTATTAAACGAGAGGATATTGGTATATTTCATTAACGGCAGACTCCCTGCACGAAAGCGTTCGCGAATCGTTTGTGGGATTGAATCGCCATATTTCAGACGCAGCAATTTAAAGAAATGCTGAAAGTTGGGCGACAATTTCTCTTGCGAGCGTGTATAGCGCGCATAAAACCAGATGAACAGTTTGAACAAGCCACGTTTGTCCCAGTTCAATGAACGATAGATCTTCTCTTGTTGATCGGCATTGTCCAGCTCACTACCATCCTTACCCTTCAAGAAAAACAGATGAACGTTGCGGTAATAATCCGCCATAGCTGCCTGTCGACTATGGAAGTAACCTGTCACGAGAGCCAACACCCAAATCATATATCCCCATTCAGCCTGTAGGCGTAGACAGATAGCGGCATATATCGTAAAAAACCATATATCGCCCGATAGTCCATCCAGTATACGACCCAATTCCGATTTCTGTCCAGTCATTCGCGCCAATTGTCCATCGGCACTATCATACATATT
>CAMTPC010000088.1 GCA_947074295.1 uncultured Bacteroides sp.
CTCCATTTCTTATTCGGACCACCTATCCAATACACTTTTATATTGTTTTGAATTTCGGGTTTATCATGCAACGCTTGGGCTAGATCTTCTAATCCGCCCCAAACAAGAATCCACAGAGGTTTGTCGCTTTTCTTGCTGGCGCATTTTACGATCCATTTTGACCCTTCGGTTTGAGTGGCAAAACCTTGATAAGGCGCTAGCTCTGTACGCCCTTGTTTGCAGAGCTTGCGTAATTGATTGGGCTTTAGTAGAAGTTTGTTGTGCTTCTTTAGTGTTGGATAATCTTTTTCATAAATGTCGATCATCCGCAAAATCTCCTCTTTTGAACCATCACCAAAAGAAGGTGAAGATACAAGTCCTTCAATATTGAATAAATCGCTATACATAAATAAGTGGAGCATCGACTGATTGTCGTCAGGATCTGTTCCACCAATATCGCTACTGATTAGTATACGTGGTTTGTCTTGCGCCGAGAGCTGTAAGGCGCTGAAAACAAGTAAGAAAAATAGGGTAGGAAATAATTTCATGTGGTTTTGATAAAAATAATAATAAAACTTATCGCTGTTTTTAAAGATGACAAATAAACAAATAAGGATAAGTAAAACGAAATATAAAAAGGAAAAAACAATATAATTAACTTGTATTTGCAATAGCGCGCAGAAATATGGGTTTTAAGATTTGATAAATGTATTTATGAGCTTTATTTAACCGCGCACTAATCATTGGGTGGCGATAATAAGTAGGCTCCTATCTTGGTTTCACCTAGAGTCGCAAGGGAGTACTGCAATGATAATCTAGTTTAGTGTGTATAATTGTTAAATTACTTTTGATTGCTTATGAAATACTTGTTGTAATACTTTTGAATATTTATATTTGCTGCATATTGAATCTTAATAAAGAAGTAATACGGAATGAAAGCAAATGAACTAAAGTTGCAATCTGAAAGGAACCGGAAGCGTTTAATCGAGATTGTATACAAGGCTAAAGCAGGGCATATAGGTGGAGATTTATCTTGCCTTAATGTGCTGACGACGCTTTATTTTGATGTGATGAAGACAGATTCTACTAATCCTAGCTTGATGGATAGAGACCGCTTCATTATGAGTAAAGGTCATTGTGTGGAGGCCCTTTATGTGATACTCGAGGCAAAGGGTTTTATCTCTTCTGAAATAATTAACACTTTAGGTGAGTACAAATCTATATTATCTGGGCATCCTACTATAGAGGTACCAGGCATTGAAGTAAATTCGGGTGCTTTAGGACATGGATTATCGATTGGTGTTGGAATTGCTTTGGCAGCTCGCATGAATAAAGCCTCTTATAAAACATTTGTGTTGATGGGAGATGGCGAGCAAGGAGAAGGCTCTATTTATGAAGCGGCTATGTCGGCCAATCAATATAAACTGGATCATCTTGTAGCAATTATAGATCGCAATCGATTACAGATCAGTGGTACTACTGAAGAGGTGATGTCATTAGAAAATATGCGCCAACGTTGGGAGGCTTTCGGTTGGGATGTGATAGAGATGAATGGTGATGATGCGGAAGATATCATGAATACTTTTGCGTCAATAGATTATGCCAATAAAAAGCCACATTTGATTATTTCGCATACCACGAAAGGTAAGGGCGTGTCATATATGGAAAATGTACTGAAATGGCATCATGGAGTGCCTTCAGAAGAACAATACCAGATAGCCATAAAAGAGATTTCAGATAGAATTGTAGCATTAGAAAAAGATTTGGAAGATGAGTGAGAATATACCTTGCCGGAAGAGCTTTACGAATACACTTCTCGAACTGGCACGAAAAGATAAAGATATCATAGCTGTCACAAGCGATGCACGTGGTTCGGTGACATTGGATGCTTTTGCCAACGAGTTGCCCGAGCAATTTGTAGAATGTGGCATAGCCGAGCAAAATGCTGTTGGAATTTCTGCAGGATTGGCCCATAGTGGCAAGAAAGTCTTCGTTTGCGGACCAGCTTGTTTCTATGTGGCGCGCTCGTTAGAGCAAGTTAAGGTCGATGTGGCCTATAGTCGTAACAATGTGAAAATATTAGGTGTCAGTGGTGGCGTGGCTTATGGAGCTCTTGGGGCTACTCATCATAGCTTGCATGATATAGCTGTACTTCGCACATTCCCTGGGATGAATATAGTGCTTCCTTGTGATGCCCGCCAAACACGTAAGCTTGTGAAACTTCTTGTGGACTATCCAGAACCAGTGTATGTCCGTGTAGGACGCAACGCAGTGCCCGATGTCTATGTGAATGATGACTTCGATTTTCAATTGGGTAAAGCTAACACACTGCTAGATGGAGACGATATTACCATCATGGGAGCAGGCGAAACTGTTTATCATGCTTATCAAGCAGGATTGATGCTTCGCGAAAAAGGTGTTCACGCACGTGTTTTGGATATGTCATCTATCAAACCCATTGATACAGAAGCTATATTGAAAGCAGCTGCCGAAACCAAATGTATCATCACGGTAGAAGAGCATAGCAAGTTTGGCGGTCTGGGTGGAATTGTGGCCGAAACGATTTCAGAAAATTTTGTGCCTTTGAAAATTCTAGGTATCCCCGATGAAGATGTTGTTCATGGCAAACCTTTAGAAATCTTTACTCACTACAAACTAGATAAAGATGGAATCTATCAAACAGCCTTAGAACTTCTGAAGAAATAATCTTATACCAACTCAATATACATGAATACACATAAAATTATCGCAATCGATCAAAGCACATCTGCTACTAAAGCGATGCTGTTTACTGAAGATTGCCAATTATTGCATCGGGTCAACATAGACCATCAGCAATACTATCCCAAACCTGGTTGGGTGGAACATGATGCAGAAGAGATTTATGCGAATACAGTTAAAGCTATAGCCTACCTTCTAGAAAAAGAAGATGGAGTTACTTCCTATTCGCTAGCTATAACCAACCAACGGGAGACGGTTGTTGTATGGAACCGACATACCGGAAAACCTATTTATCCTGCTGTGGTGTGGCAATGCCAGCGCGGTGCAGCTATTTGCAATCAGTTAAAGCAAGATGGACAGACACGATTGGTGCAAGAACGCAGTGGTCTTTTGATAGACCCTTATTTCTCGGCAAGTGGAGTGAAATGGATCTTGGATAATGTAAAGGATGCAAGAGAACAGGCCGAACAGGGCGACCTACTTTTGGGTACCATTGATTCGTGGCTGATGTGGAAGCTGACTAATGGTAAAGTACATGCTACCGACTTTACTAACGCTTCGCGCACACTGCTGTTCAATATCCATACATTGGAATGGGATGAAGACTTGCTAGAACTATTCACTATACCTGCAACCATGTTGCCAATGGCTTTACCTTGCGATTCCGTATTCGGGGAAACTACAGTCGATGGATTGTTTCAAACACCCGTACAAATTGCTGGGGTCTTAGGTGATTCGCATGGAGCACTGACGGGGCAAATGTGCTTTGCCGCAGGTATGGGAAAAGCTACTTACGGCACAGGTTCGTCTGTGATGGTCAACATTGGAGAAGAAGCTGCTGCACCACCTCAAGGTCTTGTAACATCGGTAGGGTTTGCGGCTTTGGATAAGGTGTTTTATGCTTTCGAAGGCAATATTCATTGTACTGGAGCTACCATTAAATGGATGGCCGACAATTTGAAGTTAATAGAATCGCCAAAAGAAATAGAATCTGCTGCTACCTCAGTTGTGGATAATGGAGGTGTCTATTTGGTTCCTGCTTTTGCCGGTTTGGGAGCACCTTGGTGGAAGCCCGATGTAAAAGCCGCTATTTTGGGGATGACGTTAGGTACAGAAAAAGCCCATGTGCTACGAGCAGCTCTCGAATCTATAGCCTATCAAGTGAAAGACCTCACCGATATGATGACGAAAACTGCTGGTGTACAGCTCAAAGAGCTTCGTGTGGATGGTGGTCCCACACGTAATCAATTCTTGATGCAGTTTCAGGCTGATATGCTGCAAACCACAATCAATCGTTCTGAAGTGGAAGAAGCGTCTGCACTTGGAGCCGTTATCATGAATGGTTTGGCTCGCAAAGTATGGACCAGTTTCGATCAGGTTGCCCAACTGCGTGTGTGTGATCATCTGATCTCTCCGAAAATAGACGATGCATCAGTTGACCAATTCTATCAAGGGTGGCGCAAAGCAGTTATGCAACTCATTAAATAAACTACAATATCATAAAATATTCAATCTAATATTCAAACAAAAATGGAAAACAAGAAAAAAATGTGCTTTGGCGTGATTATCGGTACACGCGCTTTCTTTAACTCAGAATTAGCAAGAGATGTACGTGCTCATCTTCTGAAAACATTGACAGATGAGGGATATGACTATGTGATTCTTCCCGAAGATGCTACACCAACTGGCAGCAGCAGTATCGAGACCCGCGAAGATGGCCTTAAATGCGCTAGACTTTTCCGCGAGAATCGTGACCGTATTGATGGCATTATCGTTTCGCTGCCCAACTTTGGTTTTGAAATAGGTATTATAAACGCCATCAGCGGAGCCGATTTAAATGTGCCTGTATTGGTTCAAGCCTGCGATGACGAAAATGATAAGGTTGACCTTGATAGTCGTAGAGATGCTTTCTGTGGTAAGATTTCTGTTTGCAACAATCTATATCAATATGGCATTCCTTTTACAGATACAACTCTCCATACTTACTCAATCTATAGCGAATTACTGATAAAAGACATTCATCGCTTTGCGGCTATTTGTCGTGTGGTAAATGGACTACGACACGCCCGTATCGGTGCTATCGGTGCTCGTCCAGCAGGTTTCCAGACCGTACGCGCTAGCGAGAAGATTCTTCAAGCTTCGGGTATTACAGTGGTTCCTGTCGATTTATCAGAAATACTAGGTGCAGCACGTAAAATTGAGGATACAGATCCTGAGTTGCTTCAAAAGATGGAGGATGTGAAACAATATGCCAGCGTTCCAGATCAATATGCCAGCAAGTTGATGTTGCAAGCTAAGTTTGGTGTAGCGGTAGAACGTTGGATGGCTGATAATGAAGTGAACGCAGTAGCTATTCAGTGTTGGGATTCATTGGAGCAAAACTACGGTTGTGCGGCTTGCGTCACTATGAGTATGTTGGGAGATAAACTGATTCCTGCCGCTTGCGAGGTTGATATTGCGGGAGCTATCTCCATGTATGCCTTAACCTTAGCTTCTCAACGTGCTTCTGCACTTTTAGATTGGAACAACAACTTTGCCGAAGATCGCAATAAGTGTGTATGTACACATTGTGGTAACTTCCCTAAATCATTCATTCAGAATGACATTAAGCTAGGTACGCTGGGTGTATTAGGACGTACTTTGGGTAAGATCAATACATTTGGTGCAGTATATGGTAAGGTTAAAGCTGGTGAGTTTACCTTCTTTCGTATCTCTACTGATGATACCAAAGGACGAATCAAATCATATTTAGGAACTGGCGAACTAACTGATGAACCCTATGGAATGGACGGATGTATCGCCGTGACTAAAGTTGATAATCTGCAGAAGATGATGAAGTACATTTGTAAGAACGGCTTTGAACATCATGTAGCTATGGTTCGTACTGATGTAAAAGACATTATTGAGGAAGCCATCGAAAGCTATTTAGGCTGGAATCTATACGTTCACGAATAACACAAACACTTTAAATTTAATACTATGATTTTAGTCAACAATTATATCTTGGCTATACTCTGCTGTGCAATTTGTTGCGTTTGTTGGGGTTCGTGGGCCAATACACAAAAGATGGTAGCCGCCAAAAACTGGAGCTTTGAGCTGTTTTATTGGGACCTGACTATCGGTCTTTTCCTGACTGCTTTATTGGGTGCCTTGACATTAGGTTCTTTCGGATGCGATGGCCGAAGCTTCTTCGAGGATTTGGCATTGATGGATGGCATAAGTGTATTCTATGCTATACTTGGCGGTATCGTTTGGAACTTTGGTAATATCTTCCTGACAGCTGCAATAGCGGTGGCAGGTATGTCGGTGGGCTTCCCGATAGGTGGAGGTTTGGCATGGATTGGAGGAATTATATTCAACTATATGCTAATACTGATTGCTGGTGAAGTGTATGAAGGTAATGAATTTCTGCTATGGTTTGGTGTAGCAATCATCGTGGCTGCCATATTGATTTGTGGACAAGCCTATAAGAAGCTCTCAAGTCAGCAGAGTGGTACGCCTAAGAAAGGTATTATGCTTGCTATCTTGGCTGGTGTAGCTATCATGTTCTTTTATGGTTTGGTGGTGAAGTCGCTCGATCCAGGTTATGTGGCAGGTGGTACGGGTACATTGACGCCTTATACTGGCGTATTCTTCTTTGCGGTAGGCATCCTGATCTCAACACCTGTATTCAATACTTTCGCCATGAAACATCCTGTTAGCGGACAAAAAGTGACGATGAAGGATTATTTTTCAGGTAATCTTCGTACGCATCTTGTTGGCGTGTTAGGTGGATTCATTTGGATGGGTGGTATGGTAATCAGCTTCATGGGTGCTGGTGCGGCCAATCCGGCTATCGCCTATGCTTTAAGTAATGCAGCTCCAGTAGTAGCCATGATATGGGGAGTCTTCGTTTGGAAAGAGTTCAAGAATGCACCGAAAGGAACGAATGCACTGATTACGGCGATGTTCGTTTTGTTCATTGCCGGACTGGTATGTATTACATTCTCTAATTAAATATATTGGCTATGTCTAAAGTCATTAAGGTAGGGCTGGTGATGAAATCATTGCAGGCCGACTTCTTTCAAGCGATGCAGAGTGGTGCGATTGAGTTCGCATCCTCACGCTCCGATATAGAACTTATCTGTGTAGGGACGCAATCACAAACCGAAGTAGAAGAGCAGGTTGCATTGGTCCGTTCACTAATTCGGCAAGGAGTTGATGCTATAGTCTTGGTTCCCATAGATTCAAAGGTATTGGTAGCCCCAGCTGCTGAAGCTGTTCGAGCAGGTATAGCCGTTGTCAATATCGATATCATGCTTGATGCTGAGCATCTTCGCCAAGCTGATGTGCATATACCTTTTGTGGGACCTGATAATTTGGTTGCGGCTTATGAAGTTGGGAAATGTCTTTGTGCTCATCTTTCTGCTGGTGACGATGTAGCCATTATTGAAGGTTTACCAACTGCTGATAATGCACAACAACGTAAGGCTGGTTTTCAGAAAGCCATAGAAGAAAGCAGATTGCATGTTGTTGCGTCAGTGCCAGCCAACTGGGAAACAGGTCAGGCGGCTTTGGTATTCGACGAGGTATGGAAGGTTCGCCCCCAGTTGAAGGGTGTGTTTTGTAGCAATGATGCTATGGCGCTTGGCGTGCTCGATGTCATGCGTCAGCGCGAAACTTATCTTCCTATAGTAGGATTTGATAATGATATAAGTGCGCAGCCGTATCTTCGGGATGGAAAACTACTGGCTACCGTAGATATATTCAGTGCACAGCTGGCCGTGTTTGGTATCGAGCATGCCTTAAAGATGCTTGTTGGCGATGCTGCAGATGAAGGAGTTTTCTTAACCCCTTTCCTGTTGATTGACTAGTTTTACATTTATCTAATTCATGAAAAGTCTTCTCTTATTGCAAGGGAAGACTTTTTTGTTTTATGTCGGTTCGCTCTCTAATAGCCTCTTATAACTATTATCAATGCCTACTGCACCGATTGGAGCAGTGATTAAGATGGAAAGTACAGCCACAGTCAAAACGATTTGTCCACAAGGCAGTCCCATAGCTAACGGAAGTGAACCTATAGCAGCTTGCACGGTGGCTTTTGGCAAATAAGCGATCATGCAAAATAAGCGTTCCTTTGTATTGAGGCTTGTACCTAGTGTACACAGAAAAACTCCTGCCATTCGGAATAGCATGGCACACACGATAACGGCAATAGCTGCCAGACCTGCCGTAAAGGCATACTGCAAATCGACCACAGCGCCAACCATCACGAAGAGTATGATTTCGGCAGCTACCCACAGCTTGGTGAATTTGGGAGAGATGCGTTTTGCTAGTACAGAGTAGCTACGGAGCAAAGAAATACCCATGAACATCACCGCTAACAGTCCTGACAATGGCACGTATGGACTCAGCACCTCTTCCAGTTGAAGAAATAAGAAGGCACAGCTCATCATGATTAGTAGCTTGATGGAGTCGCGCATGTGATACTTCTTAAAATATAAAGTCAATAAATATCCCACTAGAACCCCAAGCGCTATACCTGTCACAATAGATACGGGAATTTGCACAAAGCTTAGCGCTGAAACATCTCCCCCTGAAGCCAGTGATAGGAAAGCGGTGAACAGCACTATCACAAATACATCATCTACGGAGCCTGCTGCCATTATCATTTGTGGAATACTTTTCTTCGTTCCTATCTTCTTTTCCATCAACATCAACATGCGTGGCACGATTACAGCAGGCGACACTGCTGCCACTACAGCGCCCATGATGGCTGCATCGAGTAATGTGACGCCTAACAAGGGGGGAGCTATCAGTAGCATGCCGCCTATCTCACAACAAGCTGGAATGAAACACATCAATAGGGCAGGGCGGCCCACCTTTTTCAGGTCATTGATATCTAGGGCTAAGCCTGCGCGCAATAGTATAATGACCAAAGCTATCTTGCGCAACTCCACTGAAATGCCCAAGAGTGAAGGGGCCATCAGATTACAGATAGATGGACCAAGAATAATCCCAGTGAGCAGCATACCCAATAGTGCGGGAAGCTTGAGTCTTGTGAAAAAATAGCCAAGTGCCAAACCTAGCAAGAAGATATAAGCCAAACTGGTCAACATATATATCTAAAGTTTAATATAAATACTCCATTACAAAAAAAGCTAATAGCACCTACTTCCATCATCTATAAAAGATTACAGATGCAAAAGTAGATGCTATTAGCTAACTCTTCGTTTCCTCGAAGGGGCGGTTAAAGGGAAGCATCATTCCCGTTTTTCTTGGAAGAATGATGCAAAGATAGAAACATATTTTTGTCGTAAATGCTTAGATGCCTTTTTAATAGCTGTCTAATTAACGATATTTTAGATTTCTCCCCTTTGAATGTGCTATAAACTCTTCATAATCTCTTTCCAACTATTCATACGCGTATATTCAGCTTTGTTCAACTGAAAGTTGTGGGGTTGGGTGAAAAGAATCTTTTCCCCCATAAAATAATCCAGATTCTTTGGATGATCGTCAATCATGATATCGCCCATCACACAATCCTTGCGGCCGCAAAATATCATTTGTCTGTGGTTGATGAAAGGAAAATGTTCCTCTAGCCACTGTTGCTTGTCATTGATACAACCAGGGAATTCGGTAGCTGCCGAAACAATGAGTACTTCATATTTATCATTGAGATATTTTAAACCTTCTATACTATCAGCCATAAGTGGTGCATGATAGAAAAAACGGTTTTGTGTCACTATCTCTTTCAAATCAGGAAATGCTTCACTCTCTTTTATACCATTCAGTTGCTCAGCACTGATGTATTTTTCTCGTTTAGTATATTGATACTCCATCAAAGGTTGATACACATCCGCCAATACTCCGTCCATATCTATTAATATTCTCTTTTTCATTGTTTTTGTTTTTTAGGGTGAAAGAGTCTTTTTATGCTGATTCTTAAAAAAATAGAAAGGTGATATCTTTAATATTTATGTAGATTTCAGACCTAATTTCAGCTATTCGGTATTGCTTTCCATCTTGCGGTTATCTGCGATAAATGGTAGATTTTGTAGATAATAAACCGCATTTATTACTATAATACCGCATTAAAACTCTTTTTTTCTTCTAATATAATAAATAATGCGTAATATTGCGGTATTATCAATATTGATTTAACATGCTAAAGGAAGAACGTCAACAGATTATTCTGAAACGTTTATCCGTGAATCATCGGATATATATTACCGCCTTGAGTAACGAACTGGCCGTTTCGGATGATACGTTAAGAAGAGATTTAACCGAACTCGAAAGTCAAGGACTCTTGACCAAGGTTCATGGAGGCGCTATACCCAAATCGGGTATTCCTCACGATTTTTATGATCGGATGCAAACCGAGATAGAGCAGAAGCGGAAAATGGCAGCCAAGGTGGTGCACTATTTCAAGGATGGCGATGTGATTCTTGCAGATGGTGGCACTTCTAACCTTGAAGTTATTCGACAGTTGCCACCAGATATTCGATTGACCATCTATACCAATAGCTTTCCTATCGTCACTGAAGTGATGCAATTACCACATATTGAACTAGTTTTCCTAGGAGGGCAATTGTTTAGGAGCTCTCAAGTCACCGTGGGTGTTCCTGTATATAAAGAGCTACAAACCATCTTTGCCGATTGGTTGCTGCTGGGCGTATGCAGTGTTCATCCTCAAATAGGCTTGACAGGACCCGATCGCGAAGAAAGCATCATCAAGCGCATGATGTTGGAACGTGCCAAGAAAACCATAGTGTTAGCTGATAGCCATAAGCTGAACACAGCCGAAAACTATGTGATTGGTTCTATTGCTGATATTTATCAGTTAGTAGTAGATGATGATGTGAAGGAAGAAACGAAAGAAAAATTCAACGTATATAAGAATAAAATCGTATAGATAGTAAAGCACTAATTCATTTTGTATTATTTTTGATAGCAGCAATAACAGTAATAATCTCTTTTAATTCTAACATCGTATGAAAAACCTTTTCACATTTGCTTTGGCGCTCTTATTTTGCCTTTGCGTGCATGCTCAACAAGCCCTATGGAGTGGTTCACCGTTGGTGTCTCCCGAAATCAATCCCGACCATTCGGTTACCTTTCGCCTTTTTGCTCCCAATGCACAGCAGGTAGAGATAACGGGTGATTTCTTACCCCAACAGCAGATTGATACACCTTATGGACAGATGAATGTACCGGGTGCAGTCGCTCTTACCAAAGACGATAAAGGCGTATGGCAGTACACGTCTGCATCGCTTTCGCCCGAACTTTACAATTATAACTTCTTGGTGGACGGACTTAAAATTACAGATCCGAGCAATGTTTATCAGATTCGCGATGTCTCGTCTATATTCAACATCTTTATCATTCCTGGCGAACAAGCTGATTTGTACGCAGTAAATGCTGTGCCTCACGGGTCAGTGGCTCGTAGATGGTACAATAGTCCCACACTCGATATGGAGCGTCGCCTCACAGTTTATACACCTCCAGGCTATGAAAATGGAAAAGAAGACTACCCCGTATTATATCTGCTTCATGGAATGGGTGGAGATGAGGAGGCATGGATCGCTCTAGGACGCACTGCGCAGATCATGGATAATCTGATAGCACAGGGTAAAGCCAAACCGATGATTGTGGTCATGACCAATGGTAATGCTGCTCAAGAAGCAGCTCCTGGCGAATCTTCACAAGGTTTGCAAGCCCCAACTATGCAACTACCTCGCACCATGGATGGAACGTTCGAAACGGCATTTCCCGATGTGATAGATTTCGTAGAAAAGAATTACCGCGTCCAAAAAGATAAATCACACCGTGCTATAAGTGGATTGTCGATGGGCGGATTCCATTCATTGCATATCTCTAAAGAATATCCCGATCTATTCGATTACGTGGGGTTGTTTTCCGCAGCTATCTTGCCTATGAACCAGACCCAGTCGCCCATTTATGACAATTTCGACCAGAAACTCAAGGTGCAGTTCGCGAAAAATCCGAAACTCTATTGGATTGCTATTGGTAAAGACGATTTCTTATATAATGCCAATGTGGACTATCGTAAAAAACTGGATAATAATGGCTATAACTATACTTACTTTGAAAACGGCGAAGGACATATTTGGAAAAACTGGCGCATCTATCTTTCGAAGTTCGCCCCAATGTTATTTCAAAATTAAACGCAGTAATTCTTGTTTTCAAGAGCAGCCCTACTCTGCGTGATGCATAGCGCTATGCACCACGTAGAGTAGGGCTGTCTATGTATGTCTATAGCCCTATGGGAAAATAGACGCTGTGGTTATCCTAAATTTTTAATTTGCATAGCAGCCCCATCACTTAGCAACTTAAAACCATGCTTTTCGTAAAACGTTACATTCTTTTTCTCATCAGGCATGATGTTAAAGTAGAGATAATCCCTATATTCCTCTTTTAATAGTGATAAAAGTTTTCCTGCTATTCCATGTCCTTGGTATTGGGGGTTCACTAAAAGATAGTGTGCAAAAGCCATTATCTCGCCATCATCTATCGAACGGATCAAACCCACTAGTTTTTCATTGTGCCATGCCGAGATGACTTTCGAAGAATTACTTAATGCTTTTACCACACGTTCGGGATATTTTCCTGAAACCCAATTGACCGAGAGAAATAAATCCTCTATTTCTTTACTGCAAAAGGTTTTGCAATTCTTATACTTAATATTCATATTGTTTATTTGATTTTTAATCGTCGAAATTGTGCGGGCAAAAAGCCTGTTTGTCTTTTAAAGAACTTCACAAAATAGGATGGATCATCATATCCTAGTTCATATCCCACCTCCTTGATTTTTAGGCTGGAATAAAGCAAAAGGCGTTTTGCCTCTAGCGTGATACGCTCATTTATCATTTTAAGTGGAGTGGATCTTGAACTTTCATTCACACTGTTGCTCAGTGTTTTGGTCGATATATTCAGCTCATTGGCAAACTCTTTCACAGTATGCTTCCTTTTATAGTAATGCTCCAATAGTTGACGAAACTGTACAAAGGTGCGATTCGCAGCATTGTTGATACATAACGAAATACCACTGCCCCGGTGCGCATTGCGTTGTGTGTAGATCAAAAACATTTTAATGAGATATTGGAGATAATCGTGATGGGCAAAGCTATTTTCTTGATTCAACTCTATTTTGATTTCATTGACTATATAGTGTAGGCGTTCAATGCTATTATCCTCAATCGTATAATAGGGCACGGCGTCAAAAGCGTTGAAAACATTGTATTTCAGAAAGATATTTTCGCTACTTTGTTCATCGGATAAAAAGCTCTCATTGAAATGCAATATGATACCATCAAAATTTGTATTCCGATCAAAGGAATGTATCTGTCCGGGCGAAATGAAGAAAAGTGTATTGTCAATGATAGGGTATTCTTTGAAATCGACATAGTGTACACCATTACCATGTTGAAACCATATAATCTGATAAAAGCTGTGTGTATGATCTTTGTAAGGATTATCATTGTCTCGATCGAAAAAATCATGAAGCTCTATATATTCAAACTCCAGGTTGGGCGATAAATCATCCGTTAGGTTGTATTGTTTGTATATCTGATCTATGGGCATCTTATTCCTTTTACCGTTAATATAAAATTTCTTTTTGCAAAAATAAGAACAATGTATATGGATAGTATAGCGAATAATAGAGTAAAAATGGTAAAAATGGGAATGATGCAAAATGACGAGGAGTATGTTTCCTAGATTTACCATCTCTACTCCCAAAAGTCAATTGAAAGGCCACTGTAAACCCTCTACTTTTGCATTCACAATCAACAATATGTTTATTATAACTAAAAACAAAGATTATGAATCAGACAAATGTAAAGGCCTATTTGGAAATTACAATGAAAATCAGTGACGAAAATCGCGCTGCTGCCGCTGCAGTGTATGCAAAATATCGTCAACCTTTCTTGAATACGATTAATGGTGCTGTATCAAAAGAGTTGTTAGTGCGCAATGAAGATGTACAAGTATTGCATGGTTTTACATCTGCCGCTGAGGCTGAAGCCTATCTGGGCTCTGAACTGTTTAATACAGACGTTGTGGTAGAGTTGAAACCTTACTTTGTAGAGGCTCCATGTGTTCGTGTTTATACTGTGGTGGGTTAATAAGTTGATTAGATCCAAAATGCCATTCGGGGGCAAAGCTATAAAAAAGCTTGCCCCCGAATAATTTATTCTCCCATCATTACGGTTAGTGGATCTTCTTTGAGATAATCAAAATAGGCTACATCTACATAGCCTCCTAGCTGTTTGGTAGCATAATTAAAAATGGCAAATTTGGACCCCATGAACATACGGGTATGGTCAAAAATCATCTTGACAGGTACACCCACTTGTTGCCAGTTTTTGTTATCGAGGCTGTAATAGAAGGTTGCCCAATCTTGTTTGGGGGTAAAATCACACTTAATACGTAGATAAACCTGATTTTGTTTTAAATCTATTGATGTATGAGGTTCTATATTCACCTTTTCTATGTGGTGTTTGTTTTTAGAGAAATCTGCATTTTGTACATTCATCAAAAGAAATTTCTTTCTTCCTTCTTTGGCGATGGCTATTACTCCAGCAGGACTGTTGAAAGCACTAAAGCCGGTGATGTCTCCATCTTTCATTTTGGATAGGTCGAGCAATATAGTTGCCTCACATTTAGGACCTTCCATTCGTTGTGTAATCGTGTTGGGAGCCATGAAAAGATTGTCAACAACTCTAGCTGTTTTCAGTCTGAGATGGCCAGGTCGTTCTGTAAGTGACCACATTTCATTGATGGGGTTATGATTCCATTGCCAATACAGCGAAAGAGTTTCAGAATCAAAATTGTCACTACCCACTATGCCTTTTTTATGTGCATCAGGATAAACTTCCTTAGTCATAAAGAGAGGCACTTCGCCCTTATCATTTCCCAACATAGGCCATTCGTCTACCCATGTACAAGGCATCAATGTAGGGACACGCCCGATGCCTCCACGATCTTGAAAGATCACACCATACCAATCTCCTTCAGGGCTATCGATGATACAACCCTGACCAACACCGCCGTAACCATCGAAATCGTGTTCCAGAATCACTTTCTTTTCATACGGGCCTGCTATGTTGTCAGCACGATAACATACTTGTCGACGAACACGTCCAGGTTGATCCCAAACCATCGAGATCATCAGTAGATAATACTTCCCGTTATGTTTTATCATCTGGCTGCCTTCAAGAAGGCCATATTCCTCTTCATCCCTTTCAAATATCTTTTTGCTTAATCCGTCCGATTTGACGCCTGATAGATCATTCTCCAATTCTTGGACTTCGCCCGTGCCATAGAAAACATACACACGACCATCGTCATCAAAAAACAATGAAGCATCATGAAAATGACGTGTGCGTGAGATCAATGTCCATTTTTCTGTTGGGTCATCGGCAGTATAGATGTATGAACTATATGGCTCGTCGTTGGGGGAGAACAGTACGTAGAACTTTCCATTGTGATAGCGTATGGAAGAAGCCCATTGCCCATGTCCATATACCGTACCATCTATTAGATCGTAGCGCGAGTGATCGGTGAGTTTATCAAATACATAGTTTACCGTTTCCCAGTGAACCAGATCTTTAGAACGCATGATAGGAGCACCAGGCATCAGATGCATTGTGGTGCTTATCATGTAGTAGTCGTTGCCAGCGCGTGTCACTGACATGTCGGGAACATCGGCATTGATTACAGGATTGCGAAAAGTTTCCATAACCTTCCTTGCCGTGATGCTATCTTTTTCAAAGGCCATAGCAGAGTTACATAAGAGTAATCCAATACTCATCAAGAAAATATGTTGGATTGTTTTTCTCATAGTCATATATTTATCGGATTGCGACATCGCTGCCATTTGTGGCATAAAGCCCTATTAAATTCCCAGTGAACCCTCCTGCTACATTGGTTGACAAAATATCCCCAGAAACTATACCACCTACGGGTACGAATGTGTTCTGATT
>CAMTPC010000089.1 GCA_947074295.1 uncultured Bacteroides sp.
GGCAATCCTGTTGGCATGGCACATGCCTTCCGCAAAGCCGTGGAAGCCGGTCGCGAAGCTTATATCGCTGGAGTTCCTGCACAGCTTGAGATGGCCGAGGCCAGCAGTCCGCTCACTGCATTTCTGAATTGCTAATTCACAAAACGTTAAAAAACATGTTTAGCGAATACTTAGAAAATATATCCTGGGAAGATACCACCCACAGCATTTATGCCAAGACAGCGGCCGATGTGCAACGTGCTTTGGCCAAAGAGCATCTCAATGTAGATGATTTCATGGCGTTGGTGTCTCCGGCAGCCGAACCCTATTTGGAAGTGATGGCGCGTCTCAGTAGAAAATATACATTAGAGCGTTTTGGTAAAACCATCTCACTTTATATCCCGCTCTATCTCACAAACTCTTGTGCCAATGGTTGTATCTATTGTGGATTTCAGTCAGGCAATCCAATGAAGCGCGTCATTCTCACAGAAGAAGAAATGATCAACGAATATAAGGCGATCCGCCGGTTAGGGCCATTCGAAAATCTGTTGCTGGTTACAGGTGAGAATCCGGCTAAGGCGGGTGTGCCTTATATTGCGCGCGCACTCGATTTGGCCAAACCATATTTCAGTAATCTACAGGTCGAGGTGATGCCATTAAAAGCCGAAGAATACAAGGAATTGACCGAACATGGTCTTAATGGAGTGATCTGCTTCCAAGAGACCTATCACCGCGAACGCTATAAGCTCTATCATCCGCGTGGCAAGAAGTCCGACTTTGAATGGCGCGTCAATGGTTTCGACCGTATGGGTCAAGCTGGCGTACACAAGATAGGGCTGGGCGCATTGATTGGTTTGGAAGAGTGGCGTACCGATGTCACCATGATGGCTCATCACTTGCGCTATCTGCAAAAAAACTATTGGAAAACCAAGTACAGTGTGAATTTCCCACGGATGCGTCCTTCCGAGAATGGAGGCTTTCAACCCAATGTGGTGATGAATGACAAACAGCTGGCACAGCTCACTTTTGCTATGCGTATTTTCGATCATGATGTAGATATTTCCTATTCTACCCGCGAAACCGAGCAAATGCGCAACAATATGGCTACATTAGGAGTCACCTCTATGAGCGCCGAGAGCAAGACCGAACCTGGTGGTTATTATAGCTATCCACAAGCCTTGGAACAATTCCATGTATCCGATGAACGCACAGCCGTGGAAGTAGAAGCAGATTTGAAACGTTTGGGTCGTGAGCCTGTATGGAAAGACTGGGATCAATCCTTTGACCATTTCAGCCATGCTCGAAGATAGATATCACCGTCACCACCTACTATCAGAGATAGGGGTGGTAGGACAAAAACGTCTTCGCGCTGCCTCTGTCCTCATTGTTGGGGTTGGTGGGTTAGGATCACCTATCGCCTTGTACCTAGCTGCTGCCGGCATAGGGCGAATCGGTTTGATCGATGATGATATAGTGTCAATCACAAACCTGCAACGTCAGGTGCTCTATAGGGAACATCAGTTGGGACACTCCAAGGTACAATGTGCTGCACATACATTATCACAATTAAACAGTCAGACTATCATAGAATCCCACCCTTATCGTCTTACAGCAGATAACGCGTTGAGACTGATAAGCGATTACGATATAGTGGTTGATGGTTGCGACAATCATGCCACCCGCTATCTGATAGATGACTGCTGCCGACAGCTGAACAAGCCTTATATATATGGTTCTATCGGCGAGTTCCATGGTCAGGTATCAGTGTTTCATTATAGAAAGGGAAGGGGCTATGCTGATCTCTATCCAGACCGCGAAGAATTGAGTGCCTTGCCCCAACAAACATTGGGCGTGATGGGTGTAGTTCCTGGTATTATTGGTACGATTCAAGCCGCCGAGGCTGTAAAAATTATTACAAAATCGGGAATTACTCTAGATGGAAGACTATTGCTACTCAATGTACTTGATATGGAGATGAATATTGTTTCAATAGTTTGATAATAAGGTCGATATGATTTTCTAAACGATCTGCTTTTAATGGCAGTATTGGCAAGGGCTTCTCAGCCATCTGGCGAGCCTTGACCAGCACGTCAGTCATGGTTGCTCGGCGGAGTGACCATAGCTAGCCAACAGTTTGTTTTGGAAAGCATAAAACTAGTACACATTTGCTTTCCATCCATGATATGAAAATGATTGACTGAAGATACAGTTTTGAATAATAATAATTTAGTCTCCACGAATGATTGTTTAGATGTAAAGCTCTGTTAAAAATAGAAATATGATAGCGAAATCGCTCCAGCTCCAATATTTAATGGCGCTGGAGCGATTTTTTTTCTGTAAAACACTACTTTTAGCGACATTTTAAATAATGAATCAATTTTATTTCTAAAAAAATCTAATACTTCACTACCCTTAACAGCATAGGATTTGTCTTAGAAAATAGATGGGGAACTCTTGCTAGTATATAGATATATACTCGTCTGGTCCATCTATTTCTGAGGTATTTAAATCTTATAATAATATATGATGAATAGAAAACTGAAATTATTTATTCTATTGTCGTTTTGCATACCTGGCTTATTGCTTGCAAAAGATTTGACATTGAATTTTACAAATGTTCCGATTACGGAAGTCTTTGATGCGGTAAAGAAGCAAACGGGGAAATCCTTTTTCTTCAATACAAATGATATAGACATGACAACTCGTGTCACGATTAATATCAAAGACCAGAATTTGGAAAATGCGCTGAAGCAGATTCTGAAAGAACAGGGAGTGGAATTTGAAATCAAGGACAATAATATTGTTTTGTATAAACCCAAGGAGTCTTCGTCAACTCATCAAGCAGATAAGACAAAAACCATAAAGGGTAAAGTCATTGATACAGCTGGCGAACCATTGATCGGGGTAAATGTAATGGTGAATGGAATTGCCGCTTCTATCACGGATATAGATGGTAATTTTAGT
This sequence comes from uncultured Bacteroides sp., assembly GCA_947074295.1. Lineage (GTDB taxonomy): Bacteria > Bacteroidota > Bacteroidia > Bacteroidales > Bacteroidaceae > Bacteroides. Next base: position 2,944 of record CAMTPC010000089.1, read on the forward strand.
GTGAAGGCTGTTAATGGGAATACTCTTACATTCACATATATAGGTTATAAATCCGAAACTATCAAGTTGAGAGATAATCGCACGCAGCTCAACATCAAATTGGAAGAGGATAGCAAGGCGCTCGATGAAGTAGTGGTAATAGGCTATGGCACACAAAAAAAAGTAAACCTTACTGGTGCAGTGGGCTATACCGATGCTAAAACAATAGAAAATCGTCCTGTTGCTAATCTGGGCCAAGCTATTCAGGGGGCCATTCCCAACTTGAATATCTCATTTGCATCGGGTAAACCTGGCGAATCGACGAATATGAATATTCGTGGTTTTGCTTCGATCAATCAAGAGTCCAAACCATTGATTTTGATTGATGGTATCGAAAGTAGCATTGACAATATCAATCCACGCGATGTAGAGTCAATTTCGGTATTGAAAGATGCCTCTTCATCAGCCATTTATGGTGCGCGTGCTCCTTTTGGTGTGGTGCTGATTACTACCAAACAAGGAAAAAGTGGCAAAACACAAGTCAACTACAATGGACGTTTCAGTTTCTCAAAACAGACTACTTCCACCGATTTCATCACTAGTGGTTATGATGCAGCTATGCTGGCCGATAACTTTATGCGCTCGTACAATGGTAGTTCTTATACTCGCTATACAGAAGATGATTATAAAGAATTGGAAGCACGTCGCTATGACAAAACGGAGCATCCCGATCGTCCATGGACGGTGATTCAGAATAGAAATGGTAGAGATACCTATATGTATTATGCCAACTTCGACTGGTACAATTATTTGATTGATTCTACACGACCTACTTGGGACAACAATGTGAGTATATCGGGCGGTAATGATAAGGTAAACTATCTTGTAAGCGGCAACTTCAACACACAGAAAGGTATTTATGTGCAAAACACTGACCGTATGAATATTGCCAACTTCCGTGCACGTCTTAATGCTGAGGTGACATCATGGTTTTCATTGAACTTTTCGACTAGTCTTTTCTCATCAAAATATACAGCTCCAGGCTTGGGTGGTGGCAACAATATTCCCAACTATACATTCCATGCACTGCCCTTTTTGATGCCCTACAACCCTGATGGGACCAATGTGTTTCAAACGGATGTTATCGCGCAGCAGCCTGCCGATGGTGTGCATATCATGACTAGAGAAGGGAATGCTAAAACGATTGATAACAAAAAGCAATATACCTATAGTGTAGGGACCATATTTAAACTCTACAAAGGATTGACGTTCAACGCTAACTATACTTACAAACAAAACTTGGTAGACTATGTGCAACGCTCAACCTTAGATAGCTATTCGCAATATCCAGGTGTCATTGAAACGACTTCGGGAGCAATTTATAATAACAAACTGCGCCAACGTTTTGAAAATACAATTTATCATTCGGCCGATGCTTATTTTAGTTATGACTATTCTTTTAAGAACAATAATATCCGTGCCATTGCGGGTTTCAATTATGAGCAGAACTATTACAAACGTGTCTATGCTACAAAGACCAATTTGCAATCGGATAATTTAAATGATTTCAATCTAGGTGAGATTGGTAAAGATGTGACCTTAGAAGGAGGACAAAACGAATGGGCACTTTTAGGCTATTTTGGTCGTCTGGGCTATGATTGGTCAGGCAGATATCTGGCTGAGTTCAATGTGCGTTGGGATGCATCGTCACGCTTTCCAAAAGGTCAGCGTTCGGGAGTGTTTCCATCGGTTTCGGCAGGATGGCGTATCAGTGAGGAGAAATTTTTCGAACCGATTCGTCCAGTGGTTTCTAACCTGAAATTCAGAGCCTCTATCGGTTCCTTGGGTAATCAGGCCATCAGCGATTGCTATCCCTATTTGCAACTTCTCTCGATGAGCCAGTTGGGTAACTTCCTGATTGATGGCGAAACAGTGACTTATGCTCAAGTAAGTGCCCCACCAGCAGGTAACCTGACTTGGGAAAAGATCATTCACAAAAATATCGGTGTAGATTTTGGTATGTTTGACAACCGATTGACCTATAGTGCCGACCTATTTATTCGTGATACGCGTGATATGTTGGTACCCGGTCAACAACTGCCTGGCGTATATGGAGCTACTTCTCCCCGCGAAAATGCTGCCGATCTTCGTACGAAAGGTTTCGAGATGACATTGGCTTGGAATGACAGCTTTACACTTTTCGAACGTCCATTTAGCTATAATGTTTCATTAAGTTTGGCCGATAGTCGCTCGCATATCACCAAATATGACAATCCACAAAAAGAGTTCAGCAAATCTAGTTACTATGTAGGAATGGAGATTGGTGAAATCTGGGGCTATACCATACTGGGCTTGTTTGAGAGTGACGAACAAGCTGCTGCCTATCAGAATGCGGTAGACCATAGCTATGTCTGTAAAAACATTCTGGAAACAGCGATGGGAAGTAACAAAGGTTTGAAAGCTGGTGACATGATCTTTGCCGACCTAGATGGCAGTGGCCGAATTGATGATGGCGCTCAGACAGCTGATGATCGTGGTGACATGACCATCATCGGCAATTCTCGCCCTCGCTATACCTATAGTGGTAGCCTCGGCTTTAATTGGTTTGGTTTTGACTGCTCAGCATTTTTCCAAGGGGTAGGTCGTCAACACCGCTATCCTGGTACAGATGCTATGCTATTTTGGGGCGGTTTTGCCCGTCCATTCTCCTCGTTTGTTCCTACAGATTTTCCCGACAAAATTTGGACAGAGGATAATACCGATGCTTATTTCCCACGTATGCGTGGTTATGCTGCCCAAGGCGACCGATCCATGCGCTATGTCAATAATCGCTTCTTGCAAAACTTGGCCTACTGTCGTCTGAAGAATTTTACCTTTGGGTATACGTTGCCTGCCATGTTGACCAACAAGGCTGGTATCAACCGACTACGTGTGTATTTTAGTGGCGATAATCTATTGACTTGGACAAAGTTGAGATCAAACTATATTGATCCTGAGCAATTTTCGTCCGACGCTAATGCACGTGTATATCCGTTTGCTAAAACGTTCTCATTCGGTATTGATGTAACCTTTTAACTCCTAACCACAAACTTGCTAAAATATGAAGCTTACTAAATATTTATTTTTATCATTACTGATTGGCACGACGAGTTGTGCCGATATGTTGGATCGATTTCCATTAGACTCCTTTTCGCCCGATACCTATTATAATAATGCTCAAGAGCTGGAGACAGCAACCAACCATTTTTATGGAATCCTACCTACTGCGGCAACAGGGTATGCCGAAAAGAGTGATGTGGTATGTACTTTCAGCCTTTCTTCCGAAATGCTGGGTACTCGCACCATTCCCACTAGCGGTGGAGGATGGAATTGGGGAGACCTACGAAACATCAATTTTTACTTGGAACACTCGCATCGCTGTGCCGATGAAAGAGTACGTGCACACTACGATGGTATCGCTCGCTTTTTCAGGGCATTCTTCTATTTTGAAAAAGTACAGCGCTTTGGAGATGTACCTTGGTATGACAAATCCATGTCGTCCACAGATGCCGACCTCACTAAACCGCGTGACAGCCGCGACTTTGTGATGAGCAAAGTGATGGAGGATGTAGACTACGCCATCAATAACCTGGGCACTAATGTAGAAGCTTTTAAGATTACTAAATGGAGTGCGATGGCCTTGAAGTCTAGGATATGTCTATTCGAAGGGACTTTCAGAAAATACCATGGATTGGCAGATGCCGATAAATATCTCGATTTGTGTATTGCTGTATCGCAAGAATTCATTAATACTAGTCCATACTCTATCTACAAAAGTGGTGATAAACCCTATCGCGACCTATTCTCATCTATGCATGCCCTAACACAAGAAGTGATATTGGCGCGCGACTATGATAAATCGAAGAATGTGATGCACGAGGCCAACTACAATACGATGGCTGTGACTTATGGTCGTCCGGGCTTGACTAAAAAAGTGGTGAATAGCTACTTGATGACAGATGGATCGAGATTTACCGATAAGGAGGGCTACGAAACAATGCAATACTATGATGAGATGCAAAATCGCGACCCCCGTTTGACGCAGACAGTGGTGGGTCCTGGATATATGCGTATCAATAGTACGCAAGTAGAATCACCCAACTTTAGCTCTTCCACCACAGGCTACCAAATTATTAAATGGGTGACAGATGCCTCAGGCGATGGCTATCTGGGGTCTTCGAATGATTTTAGTGTTTTTCGTTTAAGTGAAATATATCTGAACTTTGCCGAGGCAAAAGCAGAGCGTGGTACTTTGACGCAAAATGATCTTGATATCTCTATAAAGAAGATTCGTGAAAGGGTAGGAATGCCCAGCCTCGATATGGCGGCAGCCAACGCCAATCCAGACCCATACTTGAGTGCTCGTGAAACGGGATATGTAAATGTAACTGGCCCTAACAAAGGTGTGATTTTGGAGATAAGAAGAGAACGGACCATTGAAATGGTGCTCGAAGGCTTACGTTATTATGATATTATCCGTTGGAAAGAAGGAAAGATTTTTGAGCAACAACTGATGGGTATGTATTTCTCAGGACTTGACTTAGGAGAAGGGAGCAATAAGTTTGGTGTGTTTGATATGAATGATGGCGAGCTGCGCGATAATGCCAAAGTAGACATTTGTATTTATATTGGACAAAAACCTAGCGGAACTTTAGTAAAGAATATCCGAAAATTCTATAAGTTGGGTGATGAGTTTGTGTTTAGTAATGGTACTTCAGGAAACATATTATGTCATGATGTGGCAGTTGTTCCACGAACATGGCGCGAGGAAAGGGACTACTTTTTCCCCATACCTACACAAGAGCGAATCTTGAGTAAAGGCAATTTGACACAGAATCCAAATTGGGAAGATGGTTTGAACTTTTAGAATGAATATTAGTAGAGGTAGCCTATTCCCCTAATCTGCTAGGCTGCATTGAATGTGTGAAAAGGTAGTAATGGCACTTGTCTTACTATCTTTTTCTATTAAGCTCTCTTTTATTTTTATATTGATGTAGACATGTTCTAGTATATCTTATCTTTTAACCCGAATGAATAGATGAAAAACAAAATCATATTATTACTCCACCTCATGTTACTTCTGCCAACATGGGGATTTGGACAAAATGCAGCAGTGAAACTGAGTGCTTACAAAAAAGGCGATAAGCAGATTGAGGTATTTCAATCTTATATGGGAGGTGGTGGTTATATCACCGGAATTGTTCAAGATCATCAAAATAGTGATGTGCTCTATGCAAGAAGCGATGTAGCCGGTGTATTCAAAAGTATAGATGGCGGCAAAAGTTGGCAACTGAAAAATAGTGGTTTGGATAAGATGAGCGATAACTATTGCCATTCACTGGCGATGGATCCTTTTGATAATAATGTTTTGCTACGTGCTTCGGGCGATGTACGAAATTTTAAGTTCATAGGTCGCCTTCACCGCTCAGTTGACGGTGGCGAAAGCTGGCAATTAGTGAAAGATAATCTGGACTATTACGGCAATGGTCCTACTCGCACTTATGGCGAACTCATCGCTTTTAATCCTGATAGGGAAGGTGAAGTGGCAGTGGGTAGTTTTTCAGAAGGAGTTTGGCTCAGCGAGGATAAGGGTTTGACTTGGCGTTATGGTGGATTGAAAGGCGAACGAATGGGGAGTGTACAGTTTCATGCAGATAAGATTTATCTGTCAACAATCGCTGACGCATACGTACATGCACGTACCGATGATGCAGGGAGAATTAATGGACAGCTACATGCGATTCAGGATTTTAGGCGTGATAATCAGGCATCTATTTATGTTTCAGAGGATAGGGGTTACTCTTGGAATGTGCTTTATGCAAATCCAGATCTACCCGCTATCTGTGAAATGATAGTGATGGATCAGGGCGAAACCATCTTGTTTATATCAACTACGGGTGTCTACCGCAGTGATAATGGTGGTAAGAGCTTTGCGCCCATACCTCAGTTGCCCGTTGAGAGTTACTATCGCACACTGACACAATCGCCAATAGATTCGGCTGTGATGTTTACCGCTGCGACTGTAGCTACAAAAGATGGATCAATACCTATTTATCAATCCAAGGATAAAGGATTGACTTGGCAATTGATTTCAGTGGGCTGCCAACCCGATAATTTATCTACTTTCCCCGATTGGCATGGAACCGATCCCAATATGATTGCCGACTCACGTATTTCGCATATCCAACCCGATAATGCAGATCCCGATAAATTGTATATATCTAATTGGTGGGGAGTGACGATTACTGATGATCTTGGTAAAAACTATCAAGGAAACTATTTTGACGGCATTGGCATCATTTGTTGTGAAGCCCTATTGCAGCATCCTAGTCGCCCCAATCAGATATTGGCTGGTATATGCGATCATGCACCTATGCTTTCTGAAAACAATGCCGAGAGTTTCGCTATCATACCGGCACGTCATGGTCCAGCACGTATAGTTTGCCTTTCTAAGTTCAATCCCAACCTAATGCTCTACACAGCCCAGACCAAACGCGAAAAAGGAAAACTCTATAGAAGTATGGATGGCGGACAGACAGCCAGTTTCGTATGGCAATTGAAGAATATGAATTATATTCAAGATATCAAGGAGGATCCCATTCGAGAAGGACGTTTTTGGCTATATCTGGAAGGAGATGCAGAGTCTGAATATAATCCTAGCATTTATGTTTCGGATGATTTTGGTGCGACTTGGGATGAGGCAGTAAGTAATCCCTTTGCTGCTCAGAATAGTGTTCCTCTGAATGAATTCAAGATAGATAATGATCTTAATCCTATCGTGAATTATCAATATAAGAATGGTTGTGGCACGGGACAACTGTTGACACTAGACAACTTCAGGTCTGATGTGATTTATGCAGGTGAGTGGACGAGTGGTCTTTTTCGTTCTATGGATGGCGGAAAGAGTTGGCAAAACATAGCTGAGACACTACCTTTTGATGAAGATAAGAATCAAGTACTCCAACTAGTGTATGCCGACCCCTATCGTGAAGGAGTGGTTTATGCAGGGTTTTGGAATAGTGGACTCTGGAAGTCAGATGATTTTGGTGATACATGGAGACGCATAGCTTTTAATGATATCTTTAACTATAATATCTCTTCCATGTCTATCAATCGTGATACGAAGGGCAACGAGATGCTAGTAGTAGCTTGTTCTAATCATCCACTTGGCGAGCATGATACAGCGCTCTGGATTAGTGAGGATAATGGAAGGTCTTGGCTCGATGTATATGATTATTCGATAGGTTGCAGTCGTTTTATCTCCGTTATATCGGATGTAGTCCATCAACGTATCTATACGGCAACTGCAGGGAATGGTGTGTTTTATTTTGATTTACAACCAAAATGAAGTGTGAAAAATATGTAGGGAAAGGGTTAATTATCAGCTCTTTAATTTAATGGAGTGAAATCCTGATTTATCTTTATATTTTTGATTGTTAAGTGGTTGTGCAAAATAGCTGTGGGATGTCTTATAAATGCTATGAATAGCTATTTACCAAATTTATTTAATTATATTTGCATCCGATACATAAGATGGTCAACAATTCTGGCTATCGGGTGTTTTACCTACATATATTAATTGACTTAATAATTAAAGAGTATGGCTTTTGAATTTACAGACAGCAATTACGAACAAATTATTGCTGAAGGCAAACCAGTAGTGATTGATTTTTGGGCACCATGGTGCGGACCTTGTAAAATGGTTGGGCCAATCATCGATGAGTTGGCTGCCGAATATGAAGGAAAGATTGTAATCGGCAAATGTGATGTGGATGATAACAATGATGTAGCTGCATCATTTGGTATCCGCAATATTCCTACTGTGCTTTTTTTCAAAGACGGTAAATTAGTGGACAAACAAGTAGGTGCTACTTCGAAGGCTGCTTACGAGGAAAAACTAAAACAACTACTCTAAACGAATACGAATATGGGAATGGAAGACGATTTTTTGTTGGAAGATGTGGATGATGAAAAGACCATCGAATTCATCAAGAACTATTTGCCTCAGGAACTGAAGGATAAGTTTACGGATGATGATCTTTATTATTTTCTCGACACCATAGCCGACTATTACGAAGAAACGGGTATACTCGATTCGGACAATGACGATATTGAGATTGACCTCGATGCGATTGCAAAATATGTCGTGAAGGAAGCTAAGAAAGATGAAATCGGTGATTTTGATCCCGAAGATGTATTCTTTGTGATTCAAGGTGAGATGGAATATCTCGATTCGCTTGAAAACTAAAAGAAAAAATAAATTGAAGAAGAAGGTGAGCCGCAGGGTTCACCTTTTTTATTGGCGTCAATCCACGAGGGCATAGTATTGATAGTCACGGATAATGGTACGAAGAAAATCTTCATTCGATTCTTCTTTGTTGGGGGCAATCTGCAGCATAGTGTGTACTTTCATAGCCAATTGCTCCATCCGTTTATGGCGATTTTTGATGTCGTCGAGGGTACGGCTGATGATATTGATTTGTTCCAATGATAGATCGGCAGCTTGTGGGTAGGTGGGCTGATAGTCGTGGGCGAGATAATTGAACTCATCCAAGTTGATCTGTAAGTGCTTGAAGTTTTGCTCTTTGATGACGATGGTGCCTGCCGCTAAGTCGCCGAGTCGTTGATGGTGTTTGGTGCAAACGATGAAAATGGCACCTAGTCCTCCAGTGATAAAGACATCGACGGGCATTATGACCCATCTTAGTAGATATGCGCCTAGGGTGGGAGGGGTGCTATCTTTCATGGCAACTCGGATATGCATCAATCGTTTACCGATGGTCTGCCCATTGGTGAATATCTCGAATATGAGGAAATAGAAGGTAGGTATGAGAAGAAATAATACATAAAAAACAGTGTCGGACGGTCTGGCCCAATTGAAATCACGCATCTTAATTATCAGATAATATCCGCCTGCGATATAAGCTGAAATAATGAAGAGGTCGATGCCAAGTGCCAAAGCTCGGTCGGCAAGGGTGGCCGATTTCTGGTGAATCTGTACGAATTGTCCTGTGGTAATTGCTGAATAGCCCATTGTTGTTTACATTTATTATGCTATTTATTGCAAATATAGTCTTATTATTCTACTTTTGCTCCTTCAGCGGACAAAACTACTGTCAGTCAATATCGATTCTATGAAAGAAGTAACCTTTATACGTCGAAACATCGAAAAATGGCGCGCAGCCGAATCGGTGGTGGCCACTATGAGCCATCATTCGCCTGATTGCTTGGCTGACACCTATACAGAACTGACGGCTGACCTAGCTTTCGCACAAACTCATTATCCCGAATCGCGTATCACCCTTTATCTCAACAATCTTTCTGCAAAGCTACATCAGCAGATCTACCGCAATAAACGGGAGAAATGGAACCGTGTGCTCCATTATTGGCAACACGAAGTGCCGATGGCGATGTACGAAACACGGCGCTTGCTCTTGGTTTCTTTACTGATCTTTATTACTTGTGTGGGGATTGGAATAATATCGGTTTTGGGGGATATCGACTTTGCACGTTTGATATTGGGAAATTATTATATCGATATGACCTTGAACAATATCGAAAATGGTACACCAATGGCTGTGTATAATGATGATAATCCCTATACCATGTTTTTGTTTATTACCTTCAACAATATTAGAGTGGCATTCATGTGTTTCATGGGTGGATTGTTTACTAGCATTTTCACGGGATTTATATTGGCGGGAAATGGCATTATGTTAGGGGTGTTTCAGACATTTTTCTTTCAACACAATGTGGGATGGGAGTCGATGTTAACTATCTGGCAACACGGAACATTGGAAATATGGATGATTGTCGTCGCTGGTTCTGCTGGACTAGCCATGGGCAATGGCTGGTTGTTTCCAGGGACCTATACACGTCTGGAGTCATTTAAACGTGGGGCAAAACTTGGGATGAAGATTATATTCGGTACTGTTCCCGTCTTTATCATGGCTGCTTTCATCGAAAGCTATCAAACACGGCATACCGATCAACCTATTGTGTTGCGATTGCTCGTTATCACCTTATCATTGGGATTTATTCTTTTCTACTATATTTACTTACCTTATAAATTGGGACATGAATCAAAAACGAAAAATACCTCTGTACGTGAAACGTACATTTAGCGAGAAGGTTAGCGCGACATTCGACTATCTGGGACAAAACTGGAAACCATTGTTGAAATGGAATATGTATACCCTTCTACCCCTTTGTCTGATCCAGGCATTGACATTAAACAAAGTGTTGAGCGGAATGATGATGAATATGATGATCTTTAAAACAGACTTTATGGCTGGCTCATTCTTTAAGGACTATGCGCTGACAATGTGCTGCTATATCGTGGGATCCATCATGTTTATGGCTTTGTTTTACAGCCTTTTCGCGCTCTACAATGAACGCGAAAATGGGTTGGAAGGTATTAGGTGGAAAGATATAGCACCCTCTTATAGGCGTAATGCACTTCGCTCTTTCCGACTATTCGTATTGCTTCTCTTAGTGTGGATTGTTATTTGTATTGCAATGGGTTTGGTGGCTTATGTGCTGAGTGAAAAAGGTGCAATAGCTCTTGTCTTAGTGTTTTTCTTAGGGTGTATGGTGTTGGTCATACCCATGTCTATGTTGATGCCGGTCTATTTTCTTGAAAAAATACGTTTCTTCCCAGCATTGGCTAAAGCATTTCGCTTAGGATTTGGTACGTGGTGGAGCACTTTCGCTATCATTCTTGTCTTGGGGCTATTATCCAATGTCTTGCAAAGTGTGCTGTCCTTTCCGTTTAGTGTCACTTGGCTATTTCACACTGTATTTATCGAAAATGAATCAGCATTTTTTGTCTCACCCTATTTCAGTCTCTTCGTATACTTAATGGGCATCGTGATGAACTTTGGTATCTATCTTGTGATGAATCTTATGCTAGCTGGCACAACTTATCAATATGGTCATGCTACAGAAGTCCTTGATACCGTGACGATTGATGGCGATATTGCCAACTTCGAACAAATGAAATAAAGACCGAGATAAATGCAACTGACTACTCCAACAACAATTATCCAACCCGATTCGGCAGTTCTGGCGATGTGGCAGTCCAATCCGGACTATGACTACAATGCTGAGCTGAGTATAGATAGTGTGAATTCAGGAAGAGATTTTTGGTATTGGGTAGAAAGACTTTTGAATAAACTATTGAATCCTTTACTTAATAGTGAAGCCAGTTCATATCTTTGGATGATTGTTTTCGTTGTCGTGTTGGGTATCCTATTCTGGTATTTGTTTATTAGTAAAGACAAATTCTTTGTAAAATCCAAATCCAATACCATGGCCCAAGAGGAAGTGGATACAATTTATGGAATTGATTTCGAAAAAGCCATTGCCAAAGCATTTAAGGCCGAAAACTATTTTGAAGCTATCCGCTTGATTTATCTGCACACCATGAAGCGGATGAATGATGCCGAGATCATATGCTGGGAAATCTATAAGACCCCTTCGCAATATTTGCATGAGGTGCGCCAAAACGAATTATTGGGTGCTTTGCGAAAGTTGACCAATCAATTCCTGCGCATCCGATACGGCAAATATCCGCCCACATCCAGTGTCGCTGACGAGATGCTGGTAGAGCGTCAGATCATTTTCAATTGGATTGATACGCATCAAGCCTTGCAGGAAGGGGGTGAAGCGTGAAGAGTATGCGCGGTTTCTTAATCGTAATCAGTTTACTATTTATAATAACTGTAACAGTAGAACTCTCTCAAAGAAAGAAGTTTGCTTGGCAGCCTACCTTCGGAAATACTGATTACCATCCGTTTGGTTGTGCCATCTTTGATGATGTGATGGAAACTTCCATACCTGGTGGTTATCATGTCATCAATTCGACATTTTCGCGTTTGAATAATGCCCCTCCACAAGATGGACCCATCGCTTTGTTGGTCATTACTAATGAGGACTTTGGCGATAAAGAGTTAGATGCAATGTTGAAGTTTGCCGAAAATGGAAATAAACTCTTTCTAGTGAGTAGCTCTTTGGGTTATTCTGTGAAAGACACATTGGGTGTCCGAGAGAACTTTGGGTGGTTTAGTTATGGAACTTTGATGCGAAATGGAACAGATCAGCAATTTGACACCATTTATATAGTGCAACCTCTTAATGGACGCGATTCCTTGACACCGCCTGTTGTCATGCAGGATTATGCCTTTTATTCAAGGCTGGTAAGTAATAGATTTGATTCCTATGACGACATTTATCGTGTGCTAGCTGTCTCTCAACTAAAACCTATACAACGTGATGTAATAAAACGTGATAAGGTGGTTAGAGATTCTTTCGTAACGTATACTAGCAATTATTATCCAGCTTTTGCTCTTCGCCGACCATGGGGAGAGGGCGAAATCACTTTGATATCTACCCCATTGATTTTTACTAATTATGGTATGATGAATGGAGGGAATGCTCAATACATTTTCGATTTGCTACAAGGAGTGGATAGTTTACCCCTTTATCGCACATTGGCCTATAACAAATCGCAATATCAGAATTCTGAATCTCCATTTGCCTATTTTCATCAGCATCCTCCGCTGCGACGAGCACTCTATCTTGTCTTGGCTTTGATTCTTATTTTCCTTGTCTTTACAGCGAAACGTCGGCAGCGTGCGATTCCTGTGTGGAAAGAACCGGAGAATCAGTCATTGACTTTTGTGAAACTGATCGGAACACTCTATTTTCAGCGAC
>CAMTPC010000090.1 GCA_947074295.1 uncultured Bacteroides sp.
ACGAGATAATGAGCGGTGACTGGAGTTCAGACGTGTGCTCTTCCGATCTAGAGACAACACATCCTTATAGGACTTTCTTACTGACATTGTTTTAGTTGTTCACGCAACATTGATGAAGGTACCCCCAAAGAGATGGCTTTTTCAAAATCATTCTTCGCCAATATTTTTTTCCCGCTCGCCAAATAAATCTCGCCTCGGAGCATATATGCGTTCACTGCATTTGGATCTAGTTCGATAGCCCTCTCTAAATCAATCAAAGCCAGATCGGGATGATTCATCTCTCTCTCAATATCGGCACGGGCAATATAGAGCGTTGCATCTTCAGGATAAGTAATCATCATTTCGTTGACATGTTCGATGGCTTCACGGTATTTCCCTTCCTTTTGAGCCAGCATGGCAAGCCCCAGTTTGCCATTATAATGTTGGGCATCCACCGCTAGCAAATGTACATAGTCGGCACGAGCCAGCGTGTATTCCCGTCGTACAGTATTGAGGTAGGCACGCATCAGCAATGCTTCCTTACTATTGGGGTCATATTCCAAAACGCGCGAATAGTCATAACGAGCCAGCGTCGTATTGCCCATCTCTGTATATAGAGCAGCACGGTCAAGAAGCATTGGTATCGAGGTGGGTATCATGTTAATAGCACAGGTATAAGACTCTATTGCTTCGTCGGGCTGCCCCAACTGCTTTTGCACCCAACCCAAATTAGAGAAAAGCAAAGCATTGGAGGGGTTAGCAGGTTCGAGCTTCATGGCCGCTTTAAGAAATTTTTCGGCCTTTTGCAAACTGTCCATTTCGATAGCTTCGAAAGCTGCTTCAGACAGCTGTTGATAACTTTGCTGTGCACTCAGTGAAAGGGTAAGACACCCGAAAATCAAGATTAGAAATGATCGCATACTGAAAAAGTATTTATTGTTGATAATCTGCTTATCAATAGACAAAGATAACGCATCAACCAAACATTCGGTAAATCGGATTACTAAAGAAATAAAAATTGACCAATCAACACATCATTACGCAGGATTCTGTGATGAGATAATAGGATAAATAAGGAGAGATATAGTAACTTTGCACATATTCGACACTATTTGTTTAAACAGACCACAATGAAAAGGAGGCTTTTATTATTTATATCTATATACTTTGCATTCGTTCTTATTTTTATCGTGCAAAAACCCATCTTCATGCTGTTTTATGGCAGTATTTTTGCCGATGTAGCAGCAAAAGAATGGTGGAACGTGATAATCCATGGTCTGCCGCTCGACTTTTCGATGGCAGGGTATCTTTCTATACTTCCGGGGTTGCTTCTGATAGCTTCGGTATGGCACGTGGGCAAATGGTTGAAACGTGCATTTCAAGGCTACTTCCTGGTCATAACTTTTTTGCTCTCTAGCATATTTGTAATAGATTTAGGACTCTATGAATATTGGGGCTTCCGGCTGGACACTACTCCACTATTCTACTTTTTCAGTTCGCCAAGCGATGCCATGGCTAGCATGGAATTCGGGCAGATGGTTCAGGGATTTATAGCGTGGCTCGTATTTACGCTTCTCTTTGGGGGCATTTTGCTCGTACCCCTACGTCTACTTTCCGGACTTCGTTCGCTTTCTCATCGCGTTTATCAAAGTATCGCACTACTTATGCTCACAGGTGCCCTCTTTATACCTATCCGAGGAGGCTTTTCTGTATCGACTATGAATATCGGAAAAGTCTATTTCAGCGATGTGCAACCGCTCAATCACGCAGCTATCAATCCTTGTTTCAGCTTGATGGAATCGGCATCACGTCAGACCAACTTCGCAGAACAATATCGTTTCTTGGATCCAGAGACAGCTAATCAACTTTTCGAGGAGATCCGCGATAAAAATGTAAGTGATAGCATCCCAGAACTATTTACCATGAAGCAACCCAATGTGGTGTTTATTATACTAGAAAGCTTTTCCAACTATCTTTTCGAATCTCTGGGTGGTGAGGCGATAGCAGTAGAAATAGATGAAATAGCCAAAGAGGGTATCGTTTTCACCAACTTCTATGCCAACAGTTTCCGAACGGACCGGGGACTGGTTTCGATTTTTAGCGGCTATCCGGCACAACCCACTACGAGCATCATGAAATATGCGCGCAAGACACAAAGCCTACCGTCTATTCCTGGTAGTTTAAAAGCTGAAGGCTATACATCTTACTATTATTATGGTGGAGACGCGGATTTCACAAATATGCGCTCTTACCTGATATCGATGGGCATTGAGGATATAGTATGTGATAAAGATTTCCCCCTTTCTCAACGACTCAGTAAATGGGGTGCACATGATGATGTGGTCTTTGATCGTTTGTTGGTAGATATCAAAGACAATAAGTTGGCGGAGCCGTTTGTGGTGGCATTGCAAACATCGAGTAGCCACGAACCTTTTGAAGTACCTTTTAAAAGATTTGAAGATAAGCGTCTCAATGCCTTTGCCTACGCAGATAGCTGTGTAGGGGATTTTATCCGTCACTTCCGTGAATTGCCGCTATGGAAAGAATCTATCGTGGTGCTAGTACCCGACCATCTAGGAGCCTATCCAGACAACATCAATAATCGATCGGCCGAGCGTTTCCGCATTCCATTCATCGTCACTGGCGGTGCCGTGCGCGAACCGATGCGTATTGATACCTATGGTTCGCAAATAGACATAGCAGCGACCTTGCTCTATCAACTAGATATACCACATGACGGGTTTGTTTTTAGCAAAAATATGCTCAATCCATCTTCTCCTCATTTTGGCTATTTTACATCGCCTAACTATTTTGGTATGATCACACCAGAGAATGAGGTGGTGTTTGATTGTGATGGAAATCAAATTTTGATTGATAGTGGCATAAAACCTGGCAGTAACTTAGAGAAAGGGAAAACCATGCTACAAAAGTTATATGACGACATAGCGAAAAGATAATAAAGCAATAAACTAAAACTGATAAATATATGTTTGCGACATTCATTCAGCCCATCGTAGAGGCCGATCAATCTGCCTTTTTGTTCTTGAACAGTTTCCATAACACCTTCTGGGATTATTTCATGATGACCTTTACTGGTAAATGGATATGGGTACCTATGTATGCCTCCATACTCTATGTATTGTTGCGCAATTATGATTGGAAAGTGAGCCTTTTTTGTGTGATAGCCATCGCCTTGACCATCACATTTGCCGATCAAGTGTGTGCTACATTGATACGCCCCTATGTGGAACGTCCAAGACCTGCTAATGAACTAAGTCCTATAGCCGACCTGGTACACATTGTTAATGGTAGACGAGGTGGTAGATTCGGATTTCCATCTTGCCATGCTTCCAACTCTTTTGGACTGGCATTCTTCTTGGTTTTATTATTCCGTAAACGTCCGTTAAGCTGGTTCATCTGCATCTGGGCTGCACTAAATTGCTACACACGCATCTATCTTGGCTTGCACTATCCTGGCGATTTGATAGTGGGTACCATAGTAGGTGGTTGTGGTGCATGGTTAATGTATTATCTGTTGACTAGGGTAACAAAACAAAACTTCCGCCATGCCAAGCAGACGGAAGTCATTATCTATACAGGATTGGCCACTACGGCAGGTATCCTGATCTATGCAATGGTGCAGATTATTTGAAATAGCTGATGTACCAATCGTAGAAACGGCGAATGCCTTCGCCTACAGTGGTCGAAGGCTTATAGCCGAAGTCACGTTCCAAACGTGTGGTATCGGCATAGGTGATGGTTACATCTCCTGGCTGCATCCCAACTTTATCCATAATAGCTTTTTTCCCAGCAACATCCTCAATGGCTTGTATAAAATCCATCAGTTCGACTGGTTTTGAATTGCCTATATTATAAATATAGAACGGGATATTGCTGGTAGGAGCATGCGGAATCACTTTCATCACGCCTTCTACTATATCATCTATATAAGTGAAATCGCGCTTCATCTGTCCATGGTTAAAGACTTTAATCGGCTCGTCATTTAATATAGCTTTCATGAATAGGAATGGAGCCATATCTGGACGTCCCCAAGGGCCATAAACAGTAAAGAAACGAAGTCCGGTAGTAGGAATATGGTAGAGCTTGCTATATGCATGTGCCATCAACTCATTCGATTTCTTAGTCGCTGCATATAGACTTACTGGCGAGTCTGTCTTGTCGTCTTCCGAATAGGGTACTTTCTCGTTCATTCCATACACACTACTGGAGCTGGCATATACTAGATGCTTCACAGGATGCTGACGGCAACACTCCAAAAGGTACAAAAACCCCATCAAGTTGGACTGGCCGTAGGCTATAGGATTTTCTATAGAATAGCGAACACCCGCTTGCCCTGCTAAGTTGACAACTACATCAAACTTCTCTGTGGCAAATAAACCTAGCATTGCTCCATAATCAATCAAATCGAGCTGAATGAAACTACAAGAAGGATACATCTTGCTTTGTAGTAACTTTCCTGGCTCAATCTCTGTCGAATCAATGCCAATGGATGCTAAACGATCATATTTAAGCTGGACATCATAATAATCATTGATATTGTCCAAACACACAACCTCATTTCCATTATTTAATAGCATATAAGCCAATCGAGAACCGATAAAACCCGCTGCGCCAGTAATCAGCACTTTCATAATTATACTCTGAATCTATTATAAATTAAAGTTGAAGGATTATCTTTCAACTCGATATTAGTTTTCACAATTGCTATAAGATGGAAAACCATCTATTATCTTGTAGCGAGAAAGCTATAAAGCCTATTGTTTTAAGTCTATGATAATATAGTTGCCGACAGTATAGGTAGGTTTACCAGCAAAATAGTCGAGCAAAGCAGCATTATTACGAATACGTCTATTGAGTGTCATCAATATACCTCCCTCGCAAACGCCATTCAATATTTCAGTTTCATCTACTCGCTGTACATCTTCATCCAAAAACACATCCATGCTATCTGAACGACGAATGCCATAAGTATAATAGGCATCTATATTTTGCTTAACAGCTAGTTCTTTTGCTTGTTCACAAACACCGCGAAAACCTATATCGTTATTAACACTTGGTAGTCCCCATCCGCCAACAAATACAGCCATAAGCAGACCTATTGCAAGAGTATTTATAGTACCAGTTATACTATTCTGCCAGTATAGTTTCCATATAGCCAAAAGGCCAGTCACCGTTAGTAATGAAGCAGCTACATAAAATAGCCAGTGACCATAGCCTGCCAGTTCACCACCTTTTACTAATACGATAAATACACCCAAAGCTGCAACATATACAATTGAAGGAAGGAGTAAAGTGAGTGAAAGCCAAAAATTCCATCGGAAACGTTTCAGCATGATGACGGCTAAAAATACAAAGAATGGAAAAGCGGGTGCCAGATATACAGCTATTTTAGAACTAATGCATGAGAGCATCACGAAAGTAGTAATAGCTATCATAAAAAAGAATTGTTCCAAATCGGTATAGTATAAACGACGACAACCTGCTACCAAAATGACACCTGCGATGAGCAATGACCATGGCGCTAATGAGTACCAGAAAGAAATACAATAGTAATAGAAGGGCTCTTTATGATGGAAAGAATCTACTGCACGATTCACGGTTTGATTGAACAACAAGTTGTTCAGATATTCATTGCCTCCTTCGGCATAAACACAGATAAACCAAATGGTGCATAAACTGAGAAGAATACCCCAAGTCTTCCAACCCCAATAACGGCCCCATGTGCGAATGCGACCTGTTACTAGCAAAAATAAAGTGATAGAAATCAAAGGAACCAATATGCCTACCGGCCCTTTTGAGAAGATAGCCAGAAAGACATAAATGGGGAAAAGCCACGTATAAAGGCGATTTTCGCGCTTGGACTTCAACATCTGATAGAAGACATAAAGCGATAATGTGATAAACATACACATCAACATATCCATGCGTAGCGTCAAAGCTAACCCCACAAAGAGTCCTGTGGTGAGTAACATAAGCTTAGCAGACAATCGTAGATCATCTGAAATATTCTGCAAAGCGATCCAACGATCCATCACTGTCATAATGACCAATGCTGGTATCACGGAGAACAAAGATAGGAACCACATATAGTGCTGGCCAAATATGACTTTACCCAACATTACAATCCATAAATACAAGGGTGGCTTATCGGCATAGGGCAAACCCTGATTGTAGAAAGCGAACAAATGTCCGTCCCTCAATGCTTCATTGGCAATACTGAGATAACGCAGTTCATTGTCGGGCGTGAAATCGCGAAAGATAATCACTGGAAGGACGGCAATGATAAAACCTATCCAAATAATACTATTCTTCATGTCTGAGTGACTTAGCATGACGATATCCGATAATTAAGTTACGAGAATAAGCGATGAAACCAACCGATTGACCGAGGATCAAAACAGGATCGCGGCGAATGATTCCGTATGATATTATGATGAACGATCCAACCAGACTTATAATCCAAAAGCCAGCAGGTAAAAGCGATTCATTGTGTTTTAAGGAGTAGAGCCATTGGTAGATGAAACGTAGAGTAAAAATGATCTGACCTGCTGAACCAAATATCAACAACCAGAGTGGCACATCTTCATTATGGAAAAACTCTTCAATAAAATCAGTAAAATTATGAATCACAAATCCACAAGCCACCAGCGGTGTAGCTACCAACAAAACTCGGAAAACAGTAGGGACTTTGATCCAAATCCCTTTTTCTTTGAGATTCCAAAGATAGATGTAGTAAGAAATGAATTGCCCTAGAATGATAGCAAAGTCATCGCGCAACCAACCATAGATGCAAAGCAAATAGGAAGCAGCTATACTCAATATCCAAAAAATGGATGGAGAAACAACTTGTTTGGCTCTTTCGGACAAAATCCATTGACAAAGAATGCGGGCTGAAAAAAGGATTTGTGCCAAAAACCCTATCGCAAGTATTAATGTATATTCTCCCACAGTTATTCCTCGATGTTTTGATTGGCTATACTATAATTGATATAGCGTTTCTTCATCCAACGATAGGCGAAGCAATCCATGAAAGGTGAGACTAGTCGATTCCATAAATGATATTTGGATACTCCTGCTACACGCGGAAAATGACGAACTGGTATTTGCTTGATTTGGCCTTCTTGAAGCATGACCAACGCAGGCAAAAAACGATGCATGCCTGTGAAAAATGGAATCTTTTGTGCACAAGAAGTCTGCAACACTTTAAGTGGACAACCAGTGTCTTGCACATTGTCATTGGTCATCATACGGCGAAAACCGTTAGCAATCTTAGATTGCACCTTTTTAAATCCTGAGTCTTTACGGTTGGCTCGTATACCCATCACTAGTTCATACTTATCAATATCAGCTAATAGAAGGTTAAAGTCTTCAGGAGTAGTTTGCAGATCAGCATCCATATATCCCACATAAGGAGATTGAGCCATATCTATTCCTGCCTTCATGGCAGCGCTCAAACCCGAGTTCTTGGTCAAATCAATATAATAGAAGTCATTATTGCGACTACATATCTCTTTAATTCGTTCCAAACTTTTGTCCTTCGATCCGTCATTCACAAAGAGAACACATGTCGCATAAGTAGCAGTAGGCAAATAAGTTCCTAAACGCTCCTCGAGCATATAAATATTATCCTCTTCATTATAAACAGGAACGACTATAGTAAATTGATAATTAGCAGTTTTATTCATTTATCAATGCTTTTAGATGCAATTTTATTCTTTTAAGCTAGCTGACTAACATATAATATGCACGACAACTATAAAATGGGTTACAAAAATAGCAACTATTTTCCGGTTTACTACAAATAACTGCTATGTTTTACGGTCTTAACGCTATCATTCTAGTAAATCTGACGTCAAAGCGTCAAAATTAAAAGCGCAGTTTTCCGATTCATTAAAAACGGAAAACTGCGCTTCGAATAAGAAATATAATTAAAACTCTTATACTGTCGCTTTATGGATATAGTCTACAATCCATGCGCCTACTTCTTTTGTACCGTATTTAGCACCACCCTCAACTTGAATCTCAGGGGTACGAACATTAGCATCCAAGGAAGCATCTACAGCTTGGCGGATCAATGCACCTTCAGTTTTCAGGTCGAAATACTCGAACAACATGGCTACTGAAAGTATTTGTGCCAATGGATTAGCAATATTCAATCCTTTAGCTTGTGGCCAAGAGCCATGAATAGGTTCAAATACAGGTGTACTATCACCTGTAGAAGCCGATGGAAGCAATCCCATAGAGCCACTTATCACCGAACCCTCGTCAGTAAGAATATCACCAAAAGTATTCTCAGTCACCATTACATCAAAGAAAGTCGGTTCTTGAATCATACGCATCGCAGCATTATCTACATACATATAGTCAGTGTTCACTTCTGGATATTGAGGTGCCATTTCTTGTGCTATTTGTCTCCATAGGCGCGAAGAAGCCAATACGTTAGCCTTATCAACTACAGTAAGGTGTTTGTTGCGCTTCATTGCATATTCGAAAGCAACCTTCAAGATACGTTCGATCTCTGGACGAGTATAGTAGTTAGTATCCCAAGCTTTTTCATTATCTTGGTATTTCTCACCAAAATACATACCACCAGTCAACTCACGGATACAGATAAAATCAGCATTCTCGACTAATTCTGCACGAAGTGGAGACTTGTGAATCAAACATTTGAAAGTCTGCACAGGGCGAATGTTTGCAAACAATCCTAGCTTCTTACGCATAGCCAGAAGACCTTGTTCTGGACGCACTGTCGCTGTAGGGTCATTATCAAACTTAGGGTCGCCAACTGCCGAAAACAAAACGGCATCAGCATTCTTGCATACTTCGTAAGTAGCTTCTGGGAATGGATTTCCTACTTTATCAATTGCATCAGCACCTACCAATGCATGTTCATAACTAACTTTATGACCAAACTTCTCGCATACAGCACTCATTACATCAACGCCTTGTACGGCGATTTCGGGTCCAATGCCGTCTCCGGCTAATACAGCTATTTTAAATTCCATCTTTATTTCTAATTATATCTTATATTATTGTTCTTCATCATAAGTTTCCTCGATGATGTTTAGCATCTTGATAGTGGCTTTGATAGCCGCTTCGGTCTGGTCAGCATCTAGTCCACGAGTACGGAACACCTTCTCATTAAAACTCCATGTAATCACAGTCTGTACAAATGCATCCGTACGACCACCAGGAGGAATAGACACTGCATAATTTATTAGCATCGGGAATTTACGAGCAAGCGTAGTCTTATAAATCTTACGCAAAGCGCGCACAAAAGCGTCATATTGACCATCACCCGAGGAGCTTTCTTCATACGTCTTTCCATTGATTAGAATAGAAAGAGTTGCCATTGGCTTGAGCCCATGTGTTAACGTTACGAAATAACTTTGAAGCACTACTCTATCGCTGCGATAATCGTGTTTCAATACATCCGATATGATATAAGGAAGATCTTCTTGTGTTACCAGCTCTTTCTTATCCCCCAATTCTATAATTCGCTCAGTTACACGTTTCATGGATTCTTCATCCAACTCCAGCCCAAGGCTTTCGAGATTCTTGCGAATATTGGCTTTACCAGATGTCTTGCCCAAAGCATATTCGCGTTTACGTCCAAAGCGTTCGGGTAACAGATCATTGAAGTAAAGATTGTTCTTATTATCTCCATCAGCATGTACACCCGCCACTTGTGTGAAGACATTCTCGCCCACGATAGGTTTATTCGCAGGTATCATGATACTTGAATAAGACTCCACTACTCTACTCACATCATTGAGACGACTTTCGTCAATATTAGTAGTCGCGTTGAAATGATCTTTCAAGATCGCCTGAACACTAGCTAATGGCGCATTACCTGCACGCTCTCCCAATCCATTAATAGTGGTATGCAAACCTTTTACACCACTAAGAACTGCTGCCAAGACATTGCTCACAGCAAGATCGTAGTCATTGTGCGCATGAAAGTCAAAGTGAGTACTGGGATAACGCTTCTTCATCTTGCGCATAAACTCAATCACTTGCAAAGGATTAAGGATGCCCAACGTATCAGGCAACATGAATCGTTTGATAGAAGTATCTTTTAGCGCATCCACTAACTGATAGACATACTCTGGTGACTCCTTCATACCATTACTCCAATCCTCAAGATATACATTCACCTCGATATCCAGTTCGTTGGCATAATCAACCACCGCTTTGATGTCATTAATATGTTCTTCAGGTTTTTTTTTCAGTTGATAAGTACAATGCTTCAGTGATCCCTTGCAAAGCAAATTGATAACTCGACAGCCTGTAGATTGAATCCAATCAAGTGATGTACGACCATCAACGAAACCTAATACTTCTACTTTATGAAGCATATTGCGACGAGCTGCCCAGTCACATATCATTTTCACCGCATCAAACTCACCGTCCGATACTCGTGCCGAAGCTACCTCAATGCGATCTACTCGCAACTCTTCGAGCAGTAGGCGGGCAATCATCAATTTTTCATGAGGCACAAACGATACTCCGCTAGTTTGTTCACCATCGCGGAGAGTTGTGTCCATGATTTCTATTTTGACTTGTTCTCCCATGTTTCAATTTTGTCTTTATTGGTCAACAGGAAGTCAATATCATCCAAACCATTCATCAAACAATGTTTTTTATATGCATTGATTTCGAACGTTTCCGATTTTCCTGTTGCCATATTGGTTATAGTTTGATTAGGAAGATCTACAACCACTTCAGTCTTTGGGTCATTTGCGACAGAGTCAAATAGTTCTGCCAAATATTCTTCGGTCACCACAACTGGTAGAACGAAATTATTCAGTTCGTTGTTTTTATGAATATCTGCAAAAAAGCTACTTACCACAACACGGAATCCATAATCGGCTATAGCCCATGCAGCGTGCTCACGGCTAGAACCTGAACCAAAGTTCTTGCCTGCTACAAGTACTTGTCCACCATAAGTAGGATCATTCAATACAAACGTTTCTATTATATTTCCTTCTTTATCATAGCGCCAATCTCTAAAAAGATTCTCGCCAAAACCTTCACGAGTTGTAGCTTTCAAAAAGCGTGCAGGTATGATTTGATCAGTATCTACGTTTTCTAATGGGAGTGGAATGCAAGTGCTTGTTATTATATCAAATTTTTGTTTCATTGTTCTGAATACTTAAAGAGTTAAAGATTAGCCTATCAAAGTACGTGGGTCAGTAATCACCCCAGTTATTGCCGCTGCAGCTGCCACTAATGGTGATGCAAGAAGCGTACGTGATCCAGGTCCTTGACGCCCCTCAAAGTTACGGTTGCTTGTAGAAACAGCATATTTACCAGCAGGAACCTTATCGTCATTCATAGCCAAACAAGCTGAGCATCCTGGTTGACGAATTTCAAAACCAGCTTCCGCTAAGATCTTATCTAACCCTTCTTCGCGTATTTGTTCATCGACCATCCAGGATCCAGGCACTAACCAAGCAATAATGTTATCAGCTTTCTTGTGTCCTTTTACCAACGATGTGAAGGCTCTGAAATCTTCGATACGACCATTTGTACAAGCACCGAGAAATACATAATCGACCTTTTTACCCAACAAACACTCACCGGGCTGAAAACCCATATATTCTAATGATTTAAGGAAAGACGTTTTTTCCGCTTCATTCATATTATCAGTAGTAGGGATATGCTCGGTGATCCCCATACCCATACCAGGATTCGTACCATAAGTAATCATTGGTTCGATATCAGCTGCATTATATTCGATCTCTCTATCAAACACTGCATCATCATCACTTTTCAATGTTTTCCAATGAGCTAATGCTTTATCCCACTCTTCACCTTTAGGTGTATTCTCTCTACCTTTAATGTATTCAAACGTTACTTCATCAGGCGCAATCATACCACCACGTGCACCCATCTCAATAGATAAGTTACAAAGCGTAAGACGACCTTCCATGCTCAGTGCACGAACAGCCTCTCCAGCATATTCTATAAAATAGCCCGTGGCGCCACTTGTAGTTAACTTTGCCATCATATAAAGTGCCATATCCTTTGCAGTAACACCTTTACCTAATTTACCATTTATAGTAATACGCATTGTTTTGGGGCGCGATTGCAATATACACTGCGAAGCCATAACCATCTCAACTTCGCTTGTACCGATACCAAAGGCAATTGCTCCCATTGCGCCATGTGTAGAAGTGTGCGAATCGCCACAAACTATAGTCATACCAGGAAGCGTTAAACCACGTTCAGGACCTACTACATGGATGATGCCATTACGTTTGTTCAACATACCATAATGCGTAAGACCGAATTCTGTTGCATTCTTTTCCAAAGCATCTACTTGTGCTTTAGAAATAGGATCCTCGATAGGTTTATCCTGATCATGAGTCGGTGTATTATGGTCTGGCATACAATAAATCTGCTCAGGGCGGAAACATTTGATACCACGTGCTCGCATTCCGTCAAAAGCCTGTGGGCTTGTTACTTCGTGGCAATAGAGTCTGTCGATATATAATTGTGTGGGACCATCTTCAACAACTGTAATAACGTGCGAGTCCCATATTTTATCAAAAAGCGTATTCATTAGAATAGAGAAATTTAGTTTTATATATTAAGAATGAAATTTATTGATACAATCGATATAAGCTTCTACCGAGGCAGCAATAATATCTGTATTTGCACCAAAGCCATAGTACATTTGATTATCATATTCGACCTGCATATGTACTTTTCCTACATCATCACTACCTTTACTGATGGCTTGAATAGTAAATTCCTTCAAGGTCATATGACGATCGATGATCTTTTTAAGAGCTTTTATAGCTGCATCAACAGGACCATTACCACTAGCACAACCTTCAAACCGTTCACCCGCTATATTCAAAGCAAGACTAGCCACAGAAAGGACACCTACCCCACTTGTCACTTGTAAATATTCAAGTTTGATGCGTTTATTCAAGCTTCTATCTTCACCTGCGAGAACCAAAATATCATCATCATTAATATCTTTTTTCTTATCCGCTAGTTTCAAGAAAGACTCATAGATTTTGTCCAATTTATCTTTATCAAGCTCAACACCTAGTGATGTAAGTCTGCTCTTAAGCGCAGCTCTTCCACTTCGTGCAGTTAATACAATTGAATTATCATCTATACCTACTTCTTTAGGATCTATTATTTCATATGTCTGTACATTTTTCAAAACTCCATCTTGATGAATACCCGATGAATGCGCAAAAGCATTACGTCCGACTATCGCTTTATTGGGCTGCACGGGCATATTCATTAAGCTTGATACCATACGGCTAGTAGGATAAATCTTCTGTGTATTTATATTAGTATTTATGTCTAACTCACGATGACTCCTGAAAATCATAGCTACCTCTTCTAGAGACGTATTACCAGCACGTTCGCCGATTCCATTAATAGTCACTTCTACTTGACGTGCACCATTAATGACGCCAGCTATAGTGTTGGCTGTGGCCATACCCAAATCATTATGACAGTGCGTAGAAAGAATGGCATTGTGTACACCATTAACATTCTCCATTAAGTACTTAATTTTTGCACCATATTCAGATGGTAAACAATATCCTGTAGTATCAGGGATATTAACTACAGTAGCACCAGCTTTAATTACAGCTTCGACCACACGTGCCAAATATTCATTGTCAGTTCGGCCAGCATCTTCTGCATAAAACTCCACATCCTCTACAAAGCGTTTGGCGTATTTTACCGCAGCTACAGCTCTTTCAATGATTTCCTCGCGATTCGAATTGAATTTATATTTGATATGAGAATCAGAAGTGCCTATTCCTGTATGGATTCTTTTATGTTTAGCATATTTCAGTGCTTCTGCTGCCACCTCTATATCTTTTTCTACTGCCCTTGTCAATGCACAAATCGTAGGCCATGTCACTGCTTTCGATATTTCGATAACAGAATTAAAATCACCTGGGCTAGATATTGGAAAACCTGCTTCTATAATATCTACTCCCAAAGATTCCAAAGCTCTTGCAACTTGAATTTTCTCAATTGTGTTTAATTGGCAACCCGGAACCTGCTCACCATCTCTTAAGGTAGTATCAAAGATAAATAACCTGTCGTTCATCATAAGTGTATTTAGTTTATATTTCTTTATTGGCAATTAAAAAGCCTTTCGCACTGGGAAGTGAGAAAGGCTATTATTATATTTACTCTACATGATATTATATATAGCTTCTACTTCCCCTAACCTGTGCTAGTAGAATAATAATACCAGATAGCAAAATATGTACATTATTAAAATTCATATCATTTCCTTTTTGATGATGCAAAGATATATAATATTTATTAGCTCCAAAATAATACGTTACTTTTTTCTTCATTTACATATCATTTCATAATTATTTATCGTATATATCATTAAATATATTAGCACAAAAGAGCTTTGAAACGTATTTTCACAAAGAAAGGGTAATTCTATAATTATGAATTACCCTTTTTTGTATAGCTAATATATTAATCTATTAATGTTTAGTGCATTGTTGTGAGGAATTTGTACAAGAATCCTTCTTTTCTACTGTACAAGTATCAGGTTTTGTACAAGTCTTTGTTGTATCACAAGTTGTAGTTGAATCTTTAGTGCATACATGTTCTGTTTTTAAGTCCAATTCTTGTGCAGCTTCATCTTTAGCTTTTTCTTCTTTTTTACCTGCGCATGCCACAATTGCAAACGACATAAATAGAGCCATACCGGCCACGAACAATTTTGATTTCATAATGATAGTTTTATTAATAGATAATGTTTGTCAAAAATAGAAATAATATATGAATTATAAAAGTTTTATTTTGCTATTTATATTTTCACATACAGTAAAGTTGATGAAATAGATTAATTTTATTTATGTAGGTGTAGAACAACAAATAACTTCTTATATTCCAAGTTGAAGCATACAATTAATTCGGTCCGTATTGATACAATGAATAAAACACTCATCCAGACAGGTATCTTACATTTATAATATTAGCTTCATAATGAAAGCGTTTCTGGCGATATATTCTTGGGGATAAATAATTTCGTAACTCAAAAGGGGAAGAATTTTGTATCAACGATTTCTCTTAGACTTGTTATATTATCTTTGACTTTAGCGTTTTTTGTCTTATTAGTAGGGATGTTAAATACCTGTTGCTATTTCCATAATAATTATAAACTCTTTTGATAGCCCTCGCCTTGTTATACTAAGGCTTAAAATACAATCTTACCATACACTATATTCTTATTAAATATGTGATGTAGGGAATGTATTAACGTTTAGTACTGGTGGCGAGCATTGATTGGTATTATCAAAGTGAATGAGAGTATAATTCTTATCTGGCTCAACTTGCGTTATGGCAAATCTATTTTAGTAGATCATCAGGCAAAATAACCTGTACTAGAAGTAATAGTCCATTTACATCCATGATATAAAGGCACACATTTTAATAAACTCTCAAACTCCTATAGGATGAGCCCAACTAATCGCAAAAAGGAAAAACCGCAATTACCCCAACAAAAAAAAGCCTCCAAACATTTCTGTTTGAAGGCTTCC
>CAMTPC010000091.1 GCA_947074295.1 uncultured Bacteroides sp.
CAATGGAATTCGGAATTGTGCTGCGTGCCTTTCTTCTTACTGTCTAAACCCCGCAACATCGCCCGCAACTTTCTGCTATATCGCTACAATCAGTTGCCCAAAGCAATAGAGAACGCGCGCAAGCTAGGTTTTGACCATGGTGCCGCTCTCTACCCCATGGTGACGTTTGACGGCGAGGAGTGTCACAACGAATGGGAAATCACTTTCGAGGAGATTCATCGCAACAATATCATCGTGTATGCGGTGATGCAGTATGTGCAGATGAGCGGCGACGAGAGCTTTATCGCTAAGTTTGGCCTGGAGATGATGATTGCCATAGCCCGATTCTGGCAACAGAGGGTATCGTTTTCGCAGCCAAAAGATAAATATGTGATTCTAGGCGTGACGGGACCGAATGAGTACGAAAACAATGTAGATAATAATTGGTATACCAACTACTCGTGTGTGGAGACGCTGAAGTCAATCATCAATGCGGTGCAACAGGTGAAGAGTAACTTCGCGGACGATTATATCAGAATCTGCATGTCATGCAAGTTCCAAGAGAAGGAAATGGAGCGCTGGAAAGAGATCGCTGAGAACATGTATTTGCCTGAAGATAGAGAACTGAACATCTTTGTGCAACAGGATGGCTACTTGGACAAGGAACAAAAAACTGTCAATGAAATTCCTATGGATCAACGTCCCATCAACCAGCATTGGTCATGGGATAGAATACTACGTTCGTGCTATATCAAACAGAGTGATGTGCTACTGGGTATCTACTTATATTATTCTAATTTTACGGAAGCGGAAGTTAGAAATAATTTTGACTTTTACGAACCGAAGACTTTGCATGAATCGTCCTTATCACCCTATATACATGCCATACTGGCTGCACGGATTGGCGAAGTGGAAAAAGCCTATGATCTGTTTCTGCACGCCACACGTCTTGACTTGGATGATTACAATAATGAATTGTCTGAAGGATTGCACATCACAAGCATGCCTGGCAGCTGGCTAGCAATCGTGCAAGGGTTTGCGGGAATGCAAATAAAGGATGAGCAACTGACATTTCAACCAATATTACCCGCAAGATGGAAGAAGTATGCTTTCAAAATTAACTTTAAAGGACAAACATTGTCTATCGAAATAAAAAATGACTTAATTAACATCTTATTATTAGAAGGAACCGAACTGAACATAACGGTTTACAAAAGTGTTTATCATGTTATAAAAGGTAAAGAGTTGATTATAAGCAGAGCATAAGCGTTAATATAATTCAATTCATCATAGCAAATGTATATATGTTTCTTATGATTTATACCTTTGCGACCGAAATGCGATAAACAGCTTTTAACAGATAAAAATATGAAGAGAAATTATGTCATTATC
Source organism: uncultured Bacteroides sp. (assembly GCA_947074295.1). Taxonomy (GTDB): domain Bacteria; phylum Bacteroidota; class Bacteroidia; order Bacteroidales; family Bacteroidaceae; genus Bacteroides. Next base: position 1,372 of record CAMTPC010000091.1, read on the forward strand.
TTTTCGGCGTTGCTAACTTTAGCAGCATGTGGGAAGAAAGAAGCGGGTAACACTACAATTGTCCGACCCGTAAAAACAGCCGTCGTAGAGTCGAGCTCTGAAATCAATAAGGATTTTTCGGGTATTGTAGAGGCGGTGGAATATGTAAAATTGGCTTTCCGCGTGAGCGGACAGATCATTAACCTGCCTGTGATAGAAGGTCAACGTGTGAAAAAGGGGGATTTAATAGCCGCTATCGATCCACGCGATATCGCTCTGCAATACGCAGCTGACAAATCGGCTTATGAGACGGCAGCAGCACAGCTAGAACGCAACAAACGCTTGCTGGAAAGACAAGCCGTGTCGGTACAAGACTACGAAATCAGCGTAGCCAACTACCAGAAGGCTAAATCGGCCTTCGAACTATCCACTAACAACATGGCAGATACTCGACTATTGGCTCCTTTTGATGGTTCCATCGAGACGCGCATCGCCGAGAATTATCAACGTGTGAACTCGGGCGAAGGCATCGTTCAACTGGTGAACACAAATAAACTTCGTATCAAATTCACAATTCCAGACGCTTACTTGTATCTGCTTCATGCCAATGATCAAAAATACATGGTAGAGTTTGACACTTATAAAGGTCAGGCATTCAACGCCGTACTGGAAGAATACCTGGATATGTCGGCCGATGGTACTGGTATCCCAGTGAGTGTAGTTATCGATGACCCTGCCTTTGATCGTGCACGCTATGATGTGAAACCTGGTTTTACGTGTAGCATACACTTCTCTGCCAATGTGGGTACGTTCTTGGAAGAGTCGATGACAGTGATTCCATTGAGCGCCGTATTCTGTGACAGCGATGGCAAACAACTGTATGTGTGGGTATTGAACGGCAATAAGACTGAACGCCGCAAAATCAGTGTGATGACACCTACTGGTGACTCGAACGCTTTCGTGACAAGTGGCTTGAAACCAGGCGAGAAGGTGATTATAGCTGGGGTGTATCAAGTAGTAGAAGGAGAAACCGTTAAAGTGCTAAATTAAACCCTTATCCTTGAAGTTGCAATTGAAAATGTTTCAAATCAACTTTCGGGAAGACATATCTCTATCCATTTATATTAAATTTAGATTATGAGTTTAGTCAAATATTCATTAGACAACACAAAGGTTATCTACTTCTTTCTGGCTGTGTTGCTTATTGGTGGGGTGGCCTCATTTAGTAAGCTGGGCAAAAAAGAAGATGCTCCTTTTGTCATCAAGACAGCGGTCATCATGACACGCTACCCCGGAGCTGAACCTGCCGAAGTGGAACGACTGATTACAGAACCGATTTCACGCGAGATTCAGAGTATGAGCGGGGTATATAAAATCAAATCTGAGTCCATGTATGGACTTTCGAAAATCACGTTCGAACTTCAACCTTCGCTTTCGGCAACTATCATTCCTCAGAAATGGGATGAGCTGAGACGAAAAGTGCTGAATATACAACCTCAATTGCCTAGCGGCGCATCGACTCCTACCGTGTCTGACGACTTCGGTGACGTGTTTGGTATCTATTATGGCCTGACGGCTGACGATGGATTCAGCTATGAGGAATTGCGAAACTGGGCACAACGCATCAAGACACAAATAGTTACCGCAGATGGTGTGATGAAGGTAGCGACCTTTGGCGAACAGACCGAAGTAGTCAACATCTTCATATCGGTGAACAAGCTGGTGGGCATGGGTATTGACCCTAAATCACTGGCATCTATGCTACAGTCGCAAAATCAGATCATCAATGCGGGAGAAATCAATGCTGGCGTGCAACAATTACGCATCCTCGCCAATGGAATGTATACACATATAGATGATATACGCAACCAGGTGATCACGACCAATGCGGGGCAAGTGAAACTGGGCGATATCGCCGAAATAGAAAAAGGCTATATGGAGCCTGCATCGACCATCATGCGCGTTAATGGCAAACGAGCCATCGGTATGGGTATATCTACCGACCCGACACGCGACGTGGTGCAAACTGGTGACAACGTAGACGCTAAACTACAAGAGATATTGCCACTGATGCCACTAGGTATCGAGCTGGAACCTCTCTATCTAGAAAATGTAATCGCCCGAGAAGCAAATAATGGTTTCATCTTGAACTTGATAGAGTCTTTGCTGATCGTTATCGTGATTATCATGCTGGTAATGGGTATGCGCGCAGGTTTCTTGATCGCTACCTCTCTGATTTTCTCGATAGCGGGTACCATGCTTATCATGTCCATTGTGGGTGTAGGTTTGAATCGAACTTCTCTGGCTGGTTTTATCATCGCCATGGGTATGTTGGTGGATAACGCCATCGTTGTAACGGATAATGCACAGATTGCTATCAAGCGTGGCGTAGACCGACGGAAGGCATTAATAGATGGCGCCACTGGCCCACAATGGGGGCTGCTGGGTGCTACATTTATTGCAGTATGTTCATTCTTGCCACTCTACTTAGCACCCTCGGCTGTAGCAGAAATCGTGAAACCTTTGTTCGTGGTATTGGCCATTTCGTTGGGTCTGAGCTGGGTTCTTGCTTTGTCGCAAACTACAGTATTTGGTAACTTCATGCTGAAAGCTAAAGTAGATGATGGCGGTAAAGACCCTTATGACAAACCATTCTACCACAAATTTGGCAACATACTTCATTCTTTGATTCATCATAAACTGCTGACATTGTGCGTGATGTTTGGTCTATTCGTGGGTTCATTGGTGGTGATGGGGCTTATGCCACAGAACTTCTTCCCTTCGATGGACAAACCTTATTATCGTGCTGATGTGTTCTACCCGGATGGATATAGCATCAATCAAGTTGTAGATGACATGAAGGCCGTGGAAGAACACTTGCTGGAAATGCCTGAAGTAGAGAAAGTGTCTATCACGTTTGGTAGCACTCCACTCCGCTACTATCTAGCATCGACCTCAGTGGGTCCGAAACCCAACTTCTGTAACATCTTGGTGGAGCTGAAGGATAGTAAATACACCATACCGCACGAGGAGCAGTTTGACGAATATATGAAAGCAAACTATCCGAATGCAATTACGCGTACTACTTTATTCATGCTTTCGCCAGCTGTAGATGCAGCTATTGAAATCGGTTTCATCGGTAACAATGTCGATACGCTTGTGATGCTGACAGATCAAGTATTGGCTAAGATGCACGAAAACGATAATCTGATTAACATCCGCAATTCGTGGGGAAATAAAGTGCCCGTATGGAAACCTAACTATAGCACAGAGCGTGCGCAACCTCTAGGTATATCACGCCAAAGCATGGCGCAAAGTATCCAAATCGGCACCAATGGAATGACTATCGGTGAATATCGTCAAGGCGATCAAGTATTGCCTATCCTCCTGAAAGGTAGTAACGATGATTCGCAATATCGCATCAATGACATGCGCACCTTGCCCGTATTTGGTACAGGTACCGAATCGACGAGCTTAGAACAGATCGTGACTGACTTTGAACTTCAATATGGTTTTAGCAACGTGAAAAGCTACAACCGCGACCTGCTGATGATGGCACAATGTGACCCTCAACGCGGTTTCAACACTATGGCTGCCTTCAATCAAGTTTGGGAGGTTGTGCAAGATATCGAAGTACCAGAAGGTTATACGATGAAGTATTTTGGTGAACAGGAAAGCCAAGACGAGTCAAATGCGGCTCTGGCTGAAAATTTCCCATTGACCTTCTTCTTGATTTTCACTGTACTGCTGTTCTTGTTCAGAACTTACCGCAAACCGCTGGTGATCTTGATGATGTTGCCATTGATCTTTATCGGTGTTGTATTAGGACTTCTAGTGCTTGGTAAATCACTCGACTTCTTTGCTACATTGGGTCTATTGGGTCTGATCGGTATGAACATCAAGAATGCGATTGTACTTGTGGATCAGATCGGAATTGAAATGAATTCGGGTAAAGAACCTGTGGATGCTGTTATTAGTGCTACTACAAGCCGTATCGTGCCAGTAGCAATGGCCTCAGGAACTACCATTCTAGGTATGTTGCCACTATTGTTCGACGCAATGTTTGGTGGTATGGCAGCAACTATCATGGGTGGTCTATTGGTAGCCTCAATTTTGACGCTGTTCGTATTGCCGGTAGCTTTCTGCGCTATCCATAGAATCAAGGCATAAGGTTTTAATTAATAAGATAGAAAGATGAAAATCAAAATATTATCATTCATTTTGCTTGGTTGCAGCCTTAACATGGCTGCACAAGAGCAAGAATTTATGAGCATAGAGACCTATCGCGAGCGTGTGGAAGCCTATAGCCAAGTGTTGAAACAACAGAAGCTTCAGGCTATGGGAAGCACAGAGGCGCGCAAGGCTGCTCATACTGGATTCCTACCTGCTGTAGATGTTGTTGCAGATGGAACATTGAATCTTCGTGATCTGAGTGCATGGAAACCACCGGTAGGTGAATATCGTAATCATACTTACAAAGCTCAAGTCATGGTTTCGCAACCTCTATATACTGGAGGATCGCTGAATGCACAATATAAGATAGCTCAACATACAGAGGAGTTGGATCAACTCAGCGTGGAAATGACGATGGATAAGATCATTTATCAGAGTGATTCTTATTATTGGAGTGCTTCAGCTGCTTATGCTACTATGCAATCGGCTATCATGTACAATGAGATCGTAAAGAAACAATACGATATCATCAATGAACGCTTTACATTGGGTGCTATCAGCCGCACTGACTTGTTGATGATTTCAACTCGTATGAAGGAAGCAGAATTACAATTGATTCAGGCACGTCAGAGTTATACTTTGGCTTTACAGAAACTCAATATTCTAATGGGGCTTGATCCTAATTCACCTGTAGGCCAACTAACTTCTATCGAGTCGACTTGCGAACAGCAACAAATCCTGAATCTAGAAGAGGTATTGCAAAGAAGACCTGAATACGCGAGTACTATCATTGATATCAACAAGAGTGAAGTTCAACGCAAGGCCGCTCTTAGCCAATATAATCCACAAGTGAGTATGTATGTAGCAGGTGGTTGGGCAACTTTGACCCCCAATATGGGATATGACGTGCAATTCACTCCGGTCGTTGGTTTGAATGTTTCTATTCCAATCTTCCGTTGGGGTGCGCGCTTCAAAACCAGTCGCGAACAAAAGGCGTATATTGGTATCCAGAAGCTGCAACAAAGCTATGTGGTAGATAATATCAATCAAGAATTATCATCGGCCATCACCAATATGACTGAAACGGGCAAGCAAGTTGACACCGCTGAAGAAACCATTACCGTGGCAGAAGAGAACCTTGATTTGGTGACTTACTCATATAACGAAGGGAATGCTTCGATGGTAGATGTACTATCTGCTCAGCTATCATGGATTCAGGCACAGAACAATCTGATTAACGCACAACTATCCGAAAAAATGGCTATCGCGGAATACCGCAAAGCTATCAGCGAATAAGCTTAATTGGTGTTTAATTGCTATTTGAACACCAATTAAACGGTATTTAAAAATTAGGGTTGACTCCGCACTTGGAATCAACCCTAACTTTTTTAGGAAACCATACCCTTCTAAACTAATAACCAAAGCGAGGATAAACAAATTTGTCCAACGGCGAAGTGAAACGCAAACCGATGGAGTTGATAAAGTCACCGACGCGATCGCTGACTGTCGACTCAAACTCTTCCGCGTGTTGAGCCAAAAGCTTATAGGTAGATGCATCTACCGCATAATAGTTCACAAAATCTATTCCGGCCACTTTTACTGTCCAATCAAATGGATTAGCATAGATCATCATCGACATACGTTCGGGATCGAATGCAGGTATTTCGACCTGAGTTACACTATAGCCAGGAAGCCCCACTACATAAAAACGGTTTTCAGTATCCACCATATAGCCAATGGATTTGCGGTTGCGGTGTTCGGTGATGAAAACATGCTTGGGCACTACCCCCGCTGGCAAGTCAATCTTGCGCACATAGGGTCGGCCCACGATCTGTTTCAGATGAAATAGTTGATGGGCATTGTCGATAATAATATAGCCTTCATCATACTCTTTTTTCACAGAAGGATTGCCCGAAAGTGTATTTGCCGGAAAAGCAAAATCCTTAGATTTCATCATATCTGTGAAGCGTTTGCTTTTTTCATAATCAATGGTATTGGTTTCAGCATCGATAAATTCAATACCCTGTTTGTTGATACGGAATATATCTCCAGGACTTTCGAGCTGAACGCGCTGTGAAGCCGACTCCATCAATTGATGTACACCTATTTGTGGCAAATTGACTTCACGTGGTTTTGTATTCCACACGAAAGACTCATGTTGCGTATCCCTGAGAGTCACTGGACGACCTTTCACTAAGTCTGGGAAACGCTCGTCTTTTTGCAGTTGGCGCCAGTAAAAGAAAGGCAATAAGCTATCTACATCGCTCTGGCGATACATTTTACCGCTTGTATCAAAACCAACTCGTTTCCCATCCTGCGAAGTAGCCACTATGAAATCATCACTTATCGTACTGTAGAGAATGAAGGATGATGCACCCTTTCTAGCATTTAACATAGTGAAGCACCATGGCAATAGCCACGCAAGCAGTATGATGAATATAAAAATCAATAGTATAGATCCGAATTTCTTCATAATTCTTTTAAATATTGAGTTTAATCTTGTTTGCCTTCCTTGAAGCGGATTACAGACAAGAAAATAAGTGAAATGGAGAGTATAATGAATAAAATGATCCATCCAATAGAACGGTTATAGGCTTCTCCATCGCCAGATAAAAAGAAGACGCGAAGCAGTAAAACCGAAGCAACAAGATAGAGGATGCGACGTTTCCATGTGGGTTCCAGCACAATCCATGCTGTGAGGATATAAGAAACTATTCCGGCCAAAAACCAGATAAGAGCTGTCAGCAAGATATGGCTCACCAACTCCGGCACTAGGACTACACTAAAGAATACAGCAAAACATAACAATGTCATGCCAAACATTAATAATAATATCGTCAGACCATAGCCTACCATGGCCGCTAGCATTTTGGTTGACTCATAGGGCAAGTGCAGAGTCAGTTTGAGTTGCTTACGCTGCATCTCGGGTACAAACTGAGTGATGGCAAACACAATACCAATAATGAGTGGTATGTAATTTATCATATTGATGAAAAGAGCATCACGATAAATCATCACTTCCCATATATGAACGGCACCTTTCAACTCTATCATGCGATAAAGTTTGAAAATCAAAAATAGGGTGAAACCCAATAAAGTCAGGGATGAAAGAATGGTGATCCATTTGGTCTTAATCCATTCCTTATAAAATATAGCATTTATCATTTTTGTAGCATTGAATAGATTAATATTTACCTGTGAGACCGATGAAGGCTTCTTCTAGATTGAGCGCTTCCATCATGAAGTTAGTAGAAGGTATATCATTCTCAGCAAAATATTGGCGTACTTCCATTTCTGGCAGAAAGGTGAAAACCTCCATTGTATGTCCTATACGAGCAGGATTATAGAAACGTTCATTGGCGATGAATTCGAAACTAGCAGGCGCATCAAAAGAAATGCGACGGAAGTTGTTCAGCAAATAATCGATGGGTTTCTGTAATAAAAGTTTGCCATAATCCATGATGATCACATCATCGATTAATCTTTCCATATCTTGGATGATATGGGAGGTTAAGAAAACTGTTTTTTCTTCGCTGCCCGCATATTCTTTGAGATAGTCCACAAAAAGACGGCGATAACCGGGGTCTAGTCCTAAAGAAAAATCATCCAAGATGAGCAATTCAGGGTCTTGGGCCAGAATCAACCCCAATGCTACCTGCGAACGCTGCCCGCATGACATGCGCGAGATCTTTTGCCGAGGCGCAACTTTCAAACGACTCATCAATTCGTAATAAGCCTCGCGCTTCCAGTTGGGGTAGAATCGCGAATAGAATTTCTCTATCTGCTCAATGTTCATAAAGTCATACTGCACGTGTCCCTCGATTAAGAGACCGATTTTTGCCCGTAGAGCAGCTGGCATCTGCGTAATATCTTCGCCAAAGATCAGACACTGTCCCGCTTGCGGTTTAAGATAACCACTAAGGATATTGATGGAGGTTGTCTTTCCGGTGCCGTTCTTGCCAAGCAGACCAAGGATACGTCCTTTGGGCACCGTAAAATTCAAATCCTTATATATCAAACGTTTGCCATAATAATGTGTTAGATTACGGCATTCGATAACATTTTCCATAATTGAATTGGGATTAGGTTGAGCAAAGTTGTATATCAAAATTAGGAGGCTGCATTAAGGTAATAGAAAGGGTGACTATTGTATTTTACGATACAATAATCTACCCAAAATGCCTAATATAAAATGCTTATTTCCTGCTAGATAGAGAGATGCTCAACAAATAGAAATTATAAAGTGAAAAGAATGATAATAGGAACTAGTATTCCCGCCAATAGCAACAAACCGCCACGCCCTACAAGGCCATTGCTTCCTTTCATCATCGTGAATCCGGTGATAACAACAATGATCATGGCAATGCAAAAGAAGTCAGAGAACCATGTCCACCATTTACCTGGATTATAATGTAGTTTCACCATATCACTCACTAGAGGACGTTTTGAAAGTATTTCCACTACCCCATCCCCCGTTTTCTGATTCAGCTCTAAAGAAGAGCCTCCTTTGATGAAAATCTTTAGATAATCTTCTTTCGGATAATAATGTTTGGTATAAGCATCAGTCAGACCATACGCGGCAATGAGGTCGCGTGCCTGCTGTTCGCTAAGTTTAGTGCCTGGGGAATATGAAGTATTACTGAACTCAAGGCGTTCGACAGTATAGTGGACATTCACCGTATCGCGATGATTCATATACACTCCCGAGATGCAATAGATGATTAATATTCCCGCAAAAAAGTAGGATAGATCACGATGAATCCACCGGCTCCATTTGCGAAAGCGAGCAGCCGGTGTAGATTTCGTCTTGTGAGTAGTCGTGTCAGTATTCTGAACCATTATCAGTTATAAAGGATTACAGAATTTCGTAACCAGTGGCCTCAATGTGGTAGAAAGAAAGATAATCTTTGCCAGATTTCTCTTTTTCGGCAGCGATACGATTGCGGAATCCATCAATTCTTTCGAGTGTAGAATTTCCTGTTTCACCACGTGCTTTCTTCTCTGTGCTACAGCCAGCCTCACCATCTCCATGTTGCTCGGCAGTTTTTGCCAATTCTCTTTCTTCCCATGCTTTGAGATAAGCCTCATCAATACGGCTTTCCATCAAAGTACCTTGTACGCGAACGAGGCTATTCACGCATTTTTGATCAAACGCACCTAGGTCTCCCGATTCGATACGGATAGTGTTATTATCATCACTACCCATCAAGAAAATCTTGCGGCCGCCATGCTTACAGATATGCGTGCATACCCCTTCCAGTTCTACTGCTTGGCCCACTAGTTCGTCGCCATTGGCCAAAACATCATCAATTTGATAAACAGTGATTTCGGCAGGCGCAGCCTCAGCAGTTGCTTTGTTACCCGACTTGCAAGAGAAAAACATAAAGTTGATGCAAAGCATCATAGCGATAAATGTGATCTTTTTCATATTTGTTATTTTATTAATTATTTATTCTTTTAAAAATTGATTCCAATACGTGCATGCAGGCTTTGGTTATTCTTATCGACTATTCTACTTTTCAGAAATAGTTCATGTGTATAGCCCATCTGCAAGAAATAATGCATCGATCCGATAGGTAGTGTCAAGCGCACATTTAGACCTGGTACCAAACGATCGGCGGTGAGATAGGCGTATTCGCGATCTAGAAATTCATTCTGATAGCGTGGGCTTCCGGTATCGGATGATGGAGCGACATATACTCCATCAATGGCCTTGTCTCCCGAACCCGATAGATAGGCAAGTTGCAAATTGAACATCATATTAAGTTTGTGCCAATTCAGTTGATGAACTGCCTCGACACGCTGCACATAGAGGTTCAAATTCTGCTTACGATAATAAGGATATAAGATGCCTGTTGTTTCTCGTTTTTCAATGGACGAAGCTACCTTAAAAGCCCATACAGGAGCGTTGTTAATATTACCCCAACCTATATAATATTGGGCATCCAAGGTAGTAAGTTTCTTCCTGCCTACCAAATTATTACCATAATATTTGATGATGCTATTTCCATTTGTACCTGTCTCACTACGCCACAGATTCTCATAGTTTTCCATCTTGCGCGAATGCAGCCCTAAAGTCAATGATTGATATATGCATGCACCTGTAAATGAGAGGTTCAAACGTTCTTCAAACTGATTGCCAGAATGTTCAGTGAATTGCACATTAGCTGTGCCTTTCTTCCCATAATAGCCACTTAGATCTGACCAAACCAATTCATTATAGATTCGAAAGGTGCCCAAGCGCCAATCCAGCTGTAAACCTACATGATGCGTGTTTTCTGCGAAAGGAGTATTACTGGACTTCCGAGCATAACCGCTTGTATCAAACAGCTCTTGCACACCACAAAATGCACCATAATTGATCAGTGTAAAATAGGGTTGTTCAGACACACCATAGACATTAAAACTCACACTCTCGATGTAGCGTCGATACTTATAATGCGCGCCTAGTGTAAAAAACTTGGAGAAAACATACGATAATCCTCCCGATACATCCAATGACAACACTTTATTGGTATGACGTAAGTCTTTAGTACGAGCTCCATTGATGGCAGTATAGTCCATCAGTGCACCGACGGCCAAACCTTTTGTTACTTTATACCCGACTGCACCCATTATATTATACCGTTCGATCTTCCTATCACCTATATTTGTATCATCCAAGTAAGTAATATCAAAAGGCATGTCCTCGGAGTTCAAAAAGGCCGATCCCACTACATTCGATTCCGTACCACTACTAAACGAAGCACGTCCATAGAGCATGGCAACGGGCGACAAGCGAAAATAAGCCTCGCTAGATAGAAAGTAATCACGTATCTTCTCTGCTTGGTTATATTGCAGCGTGTTACCCCAGCCTTGATCAGCGCCCAGATAGGCACGTCCGGTGACATCCACTGGCATACGATAAAGCTGTGAAGCATTGTCGCTATAACGCCATGCCGTCGAATCGATGGCCAAATCGAAGTCAAAGGCGATACAGCTCTTTTCTTGCGCGGCAAGAAAAGAGACTGACATCCCCAATAGGACAATAGTGGATATTCTTTGCAGTTTGGTCATTTATCAGCTGTTCCTTATTTTAAAGAAGAGATTGCTCTTTGATGGAAATCGTTTGAAGAATTGTTGGTATCCAGATATACGATTTTCGCACCATTGCGCACACTGGCTTCCGCGTCGATACCCGATGGGTCGGTCGTACCATTTTGATCTACTGTGCCTAGTGAATAGCTATATACTAAACGACCTGTATTATCGGCGATGGCTTCAGTTGCTTCTTTATCTACATTACGATAGATCGTATATCCTTGATAGTTGGTCATTGCTACCGAACCTGCATCGATAGTAGCAGGAAAGCGTTTCACATTATTGGATGCACCATAAGCGAATACTTCCACCGCATCGATGACCCAGTTCATCGGTACCTTTTTACGGAGCTGCGTGGTAGAGCCGTTATATCCATTGATATTGTCAGCATCCGCATAGAAAGCCTCGGGTGTAGTACCTTCAGGAGCGAACAAGAAGAACGCCGGGCTAGTCACACTCAACGTCCATGCATTGCCTGTTCCATATCTATTGCCCGAGAGGTATTGAGAGGTAGGAATGTTGGCAGATGGTGCTGGATGATAAGAAACATTGGTATAAGCTTCGGGGGCATAGGCCACATAATATTCTGATTTGCCGAGATCCACCGAGTTAGTATAAGTGGCAGTATTGTCATTGGCATTATTGATTACCACTACTAACTGTTCGCGAGGTTGCAAGATTGTTGAATTCTGGAAATAGAAATAACCCAATCCGGCTGGTACCCAACCTTCTCCTTCATAGAACAATGAACCATTCACCACATCACCATTGTTTACAGTGGCATTGTAAGGCAATACCATAGCAATGCAAACGTTCTGTAGTTGAGCGGGCTCATCGGAATTATTATAAAGGACTACATACTTGTCATATTGGTATTTTGTCACACCATCATTGGCTAAACAACCGCCTGAATATAATTCTTTGATAATAATCTGGCTCATTTCAGACTCTAAAAGGCTTAAGGTAGCGGTTATCGATTCCTGATCGGTCACAGGAAACGAGATCAGTGAACCTGTATAGACCTTACTTTTACCGGCTTCGGTCTTACGGTCAGTAGCCATTATTTCGTACAATCCCAAAGGTAGTTCAAAAGCAGCCACACCATCTGCATTGGTCAATTCTGTGTACACTACACCCGATGAAGAAGTCACTTGGACTGAAACATTTTCTTTGCTTGCGATATCTGCAGTAGAAGGATAATCCAACTGCACACTAACAGGAATTACTCTGTAGATTTCGGTTGTGTCATCATCATGACATGCCGTGAAAAGTACCATTGCTGATACAAGAAGGAGATAAAATTTTTTCATATTCTCTTTAATTATAATTGATTAATGCTTTAGATTCTCACTTTGAGCGTCAAGCCATAATTGAAAGTCGGTATATACGAACTTCCAAACAGCGTCGTTTCACTATCATTCCAACTGGATTTCACTTTGCTCAGATTATTCAAGAAGTTGTTGGCATAGAATGATAAGGTGAAATATTTCCCTAACTCCTTCGTCACCGTCAGATTGGCCGAGAAGTAAGGCGAAATAGAATTACGATTAAAATAGTAGGTTGTATTGGTCTTACCCACCATCTTTGCCAACTCATTGTAAAGGGCCAAATCATTCTCCTTGGCCCAAAGAAACTTCTCTTTGAAAGGAATCATGGTATTCATATCGTCTGTGCTGGTATAATATTCCGGATAGATAGCCACATATTGATCGCCTGCATAGATATTGCCATCTGTGCCAATGTAGTCCCCTCTATTGTCTAATATCACTCCACGCTGTGCTCCATCGTATTCCGAAAGATTTCGTGTGGCATGATAGAGCGTGGCCTCAATGCGCAATGTCACTAGCAATTTGATGCGTGGGATATTGGTCATCATCGTTAGGTTGCTATTTATGCGTTTAGTTTCCGAACCATTACTGGCGGTATAGGACCCGGCATAATAGCCCACATATTTATAAGGCGACCCATCAGCCATAAATTGATTGGAGCCAGGTGAATAAACTTTTATCGTTTCATCTACTCCACGATAATGGTAGTAGCTTCCATCATAGCGGAAGGCAGTGTAGAGGGCGGGAATACGACCAAAATCGACTGTCCATTCGATACCTTCGCGGAGAACCGGTGAAGTATTTGTCGCAAATGAATTGCTTTGTAACATCGTTCGATCGATATAAGAAAGTTGCTGAGACGGTAGATTGCCCGACTTATCATAGAGTGTCACAATACCACTTTGCTGATCGACTGTATATCCTCGATCATTTACAGGTATTGCAGTGCCTTCAATTGACGATTGATCCGTGAACTTATACGAAAAAGGAGTATAATAGCTCCCCGTAGAATAATTGTTGTGGCTTTTATTACGATAGGCATTCACAGCGATACGTACTTTGCCCAACTGCATATCCAATCCGATCTCCATCTGGCGCGTACGTTGCCATTTCAGATTAGGATTGTAGAGTTGCGTGGATGGTGTGATGTAATAAGCATAATAAGCGGTTCCATCGGCCAATGCACCAGGAGCGAATGTGAGTTGCTGCCGATAAGACGGTTCAGGATAAAGCACCGCAAATGAAGGTAGTTTAACCGCATCACCAAAACCCGCACGCACCTTCAAAAATTTCAAGAACGATGATTTAGGATTGTCAATCAAGGTATAGTTCATGGCCAAACGAGGCGACCAAGCACCTGCGGTGCCATAGCCCGATCCATCTACCTTCGTCATATCATATCGTAGTCCGGCAGTGATTTGCATTTGCGTACTTCCTATTGGGAAAGTCATGGCATCCTCAGCATATATTGCGAGGTTGTTCATAAACGGAAGTTCACTATATTTATAGGGACGCCAATCGGGTGTATAGCGCGGATC
>CAMTPC010000092.1 GCA_947074295.1 uncultured Bacteroides sp.
CTACGAAGTATTGAATGCAGGACAATTGAAAAAGTACCTCAATGCGGATTGGTAGTAATACAAAACAAAAGGTATGAGCAAAAATAGTAATCAGATACAAAAGAACGAAGACGCCGTATTGGTAAATTTCGCAGAAGTGGTGAGTTTGATACGTCAGACACATCAAGAAGTACTTTATGTGGCCAATAAAGCGATGGTAGATCTTTATTGGAAGTTGGGCCGTTACATATCGAAACGTGTATCAGAAGCCGGATGGGGTAAAAATGTGGTCGCTGATCTGGCGCAGCACATTGCTGTCAATCTGCCGGAATCAAAAGGTTATTCAGCCTCTAACTTGTGGCGAATGAAACAATTTTATGAGATGTATGTCAATGATACAAAACTCGCACCGCTAGTGCGAGAAATTAGCTGGAGCAACAATCTAATTATATTAGCTCGAGCTAAATCGGAGACGGAACGAGAGTTTTACCTAAAACTAGCTATTGACGAAAGACTATCTAAAGAGAACCTAATACGTCAATTTAAAGCTTGTGTATTCGAGCGATCTATGCTCAACGGATCAAAACTCGCACCGGTGTTGCGAGAAATAGCTCCAGAAGCAGAAAGCATCTTTAAAGACCAATATGTATTGGAGTTTATTACAGGCAAAGAAGCAAAACCGGAAAACAGCTTTCGCCATGCACTAATCGATAAGATGAAGTCATTCATTCTGGAATTGGGGAAAGACTTTATCTTTATCGATCAAGAATATGAATTGCAAGTGGGGAATCAAGATTTTCGCATTGATTTGCTATTTTATCATCGCGAATTGCAATGCTTGGTTGCATTTGAACTGAAAACGGATGCTTTCCAACCCGAATATTTAGGCAAACTCAACTTCTACCTTGAAGCATTGGATAGAGATGTGAAGAAGCCCAAAGAGAATCCTAGTATTGGTGTGCTACTTTGTAAAAGCAAGGATAACGAGGTGGTAGAATATGCTTTAAGCCGATCTTTATCTCCAACATTAGTGGCGGAGTATCAACTTTATCTACCCGATAAGAAGCTATTACAACAGCGAATGAATCAGTTGTTTGAGCAAACAGAAAATGAGGTGGAGCACGATGAAAATATAGGTGATGATTAAACTTCTCGCATAAAGAAATAGTTTGCGAGAAAATTGCGAGAAGTTTGCGAGAAATAGAAAATCAAGCATCTGATATACAGATTTATACGGTTGCCGCATTTGGATATTTATAAAACAAAATAGATCAACTATGATAGAACAATGGTTTAGACAAGATATAGAATCACACTTGAACAGGGCTAAGCGTGTAGTAGTATGTGATACTACAGGTGAAGGCGCTTTCCTATTGCCAATTTTGAAACAGGAAGTAACAGTCCTAACAGCTGGAAACCGTCTTGACGAGCTGGTTTGCAGGTATAAGGCTGAGAAATATTATGCCGAAAGTTCAGTGGTCTTCTACAGCATGATGCCTAAGCAGGAGATAAGTTATTTGCTAGAATATGCACAGGTAGATGGAATAGTGGACTTGACTAGTATAGAGCAATATATCCAAAAGCATCTGTTTGCTGCATCGGGTGTCAATGCCACCATCAGTAAAGCTGAACTAATATTAGCCGCTAAGCTGGGAGTAGGCAAAGACTTGAACTGGTGGAAAGGCGTTGCTACAGGTATCATCAAACCATTTGAGATAAATGAGAGCCTGCAAGCCTTTGTTTGTACTCCTGATGAATATGCTGCAACATTAGATACATCGGTGCGTGAACTCTTTGTGGAGCAACTATACAAGATGATTGGTAAACCCCAAGTAAAGCAAACAAATGTGATGATGGCTCAGGAAACGATGAATGAGATATTTGATGGACTGGCAATGAATAACCTATCGAAAGAACTGCTCAACATCTATTATACGCTGGTGGATAAAAGTTCTGCAAGAAAGATTATGGATGAGTATCTCAGTGTGTATACTCTACCTTCTAATATATCTCCTCTGGCTGCTCATGAAGATCATCCTTTCGAAGAACTCGACCGAGAAGTTACCGTACTGCTAAGTAAAGCTATCGAGAATGATACTGACATATCTGCCGCATTGCATTATATCAATAAGCGCATCTCTAGCAAGTATGCTCAAAGCTATAAAGTTGATTGGCTCAAAGATTTGTCTACTCTGTTTGAATACGACGCTACGGCTTTTAATAAGGTGTCGTCGCTAAACGATTTTGTTGAACAATACAAATCGACTTTCGCAGAGGTAGATAATGCTATGCGAAAGATTTACGTAGCATGGCTGAACAAACCAGATATTTTGAGGCCAATACAATATTACTACGAGCAATTAGCCAAGCCTATGTTCGACCGTTGGTATTCGTTGGCAAAAGAGTATAAGCCATCTCAAAAGAACCTGGTAGTAGAAGCATTGCAACAGAAAGGACGTGTGGCAGTTATTGTTGGCGACGGTCTTCGCTTAGAAATAGCCCTTGAGGTGGCCGATGAAGTGAAGAAAATAAAAGAGACCGACTTTGATGATAAAACAGCATTTGCTCTATTACCTTCGGTAACAGAAAATGGAATGAGTGCACTCTATGGTTGTAATGATGTGGAGCTATCGGCTCAAACTCGCTTCAATACGCTTAAGGGTCAAGTTCCTGAAACAACCATAATAGCCTTAGACTCCCTCAATGAATATGTTACAGCCGAAAAGCTTGTCCTTACATTTGGCGACATTGATCAAGTGGGGGAAAAGAAGCAGCTGGCTGGTTTGAAGGATATAAGCAACTATACCTCCCAGCTGTGCGGAGCCATCAAACAGCTACTAGCAATGGGATATGGCAGGGTGTATGTAACTGCCGACCATGGGTTCGTGATAACTGGACTACTTGATGAGGCTGATAAAGTTCCAGTGCCAAGCGCTGTAGATATAAAGGTAGGTGAGCGTTTTATATTGAGCAATGACAAGATAGGTGGGCAACATCTGATAGAACGTATGGATAAATTTGGAAACTACGTCTATCAATATTATGCTGAGACTGATAAGCCTTTTGTAAGCCGAGGCGCTTATGGATATGCTCATGGAGGATTGTCGCCGCAAGAATGCATCATTCCTATGTTTTGCTTTTCAAAAGAAGTAACCCAAGATGGTTGTAATGTGTATATATCCAACAAGTCAGATTTACAAGCTGTCACAGGCTCTTATTTTACAATCAAGATAGTTGCCGAAGGAGATCCATCCCTGCTATTTAGTTCGGAAAGGAAAATAAAGCTTCAGCTGTTTGACGCAAAGGGTAAAACACAAAGTGCTACTATACATACCATACAAGCAGGAAATACCCTAACCCAGGAGTTTGAAATAACTTCCGCTCCATGTAAGTTAGTAATAACCGATTTTGATACTACCCAGCAACTGGATAGTTGTGAAGTTGTGAAGTCGGCAGCGCGTGATATTGATGATTTGTTTTAAGAAAGACTCGCATTATGATAGATTTAGACTATAAATTATTAGATCTTTTCAAGGGCTATGTAGTCCGTAAGGATATTGTTCGCTCTGTAAAAGGTGGAGCCAACGTACCGGTATTTGTGCTTGAATACTTGTTGGCAAATTCGTGCAGTACAGACGATGAGCAAAAGATACAAGAGGGCATTGATAATGTGAAGCGTGTGTTGCGTGAGCATTATGTTAACCCTGATGAGGCTAACCTGATACAGGCCAAGATAAGAGAACAAGGTTCCTATAAAGTCATTGACAAAATCTCTGTAAGGCTAGATGCTGCAAAGGATAAGTATTGGGCAGAGCTATCGAATATAAATATAAGGGAGGCAAATATAGCCGATGAACTTGTGAGCCAACATGAGAAGATGATGATGGGTGGAATATGGGCAGTTATTGATATTGACTATGATTCAAGCATGTTTATTGGTAAGAAGATCTATCCATTTGTGGTTTCTAAGATTCGCCCTATTCAGTTGTCGAATTTCGATGACCAAAAGGTGTGCAAAAGCCGTTCGGAATTTACCGATGAAGAGTGGATGAACCTGATGCTTCGCAGTGGTGGCTATGAACCTGAATCGGAAGGAATGACTGATCGCATGAAGATGTTGCTGCTATCTCGTTTTATTCCATTAGTAGAATCAAACTTCAATATGGCTGAATTGGGTCCCAGAAGTTCTGGTAAATCTTTCGTCTTTAAAGAACTTTCGCCTTACTCCATGTTAGTGTCAGGTGGACAGGGTACAGCTGCTTCTCTGTTTGTCAACAACTCCAACGGCGAGATTGGTGCTATGGGGAAATGGGATGCTGTTTGTTTTGACGAGTCAACAGATGAACTGTTTAAGGACAAGGAGGTAGTACCTCTCATGAAGGATTATATGGAGTCAGGATCATTCTCGCGTGCAGGAAAGAGTGGAGAGAAAGCTGCTAATGCTTCTATCATCTTGAATGGTAATATCAATCAGCCGGTAGAAACAGTTCTACAAACATCGCACTTGTTTAGTCCTTTCAGTGATAAGATTTGTAACGATACAGCCTTCTTAGATCGTATCGGATTCTTTCTGCCAGGCTGGGAAATCATGAAGTTTGCACCAGCCAACTTTACCAACCATTTCGGTTTTAGTACTGACTTCTTTAGTGAACTACTTCACTCACAGCGTAAAGCAAACTATACTGATGCTGTGGACGAGTTCTTTATTTTAGGTAGTCAAATGCGCCAACGTGATACGAAGCCTGTGCGTAAGACTGTATCTGGATTGATTAAGCTTTTGCACCCAGATGGAAAGTATTCAAAAGAGAATATCCGTACATACTTAGTATGGGCTATTGAAATGCGCCGTCGTGTAAAGGAACAGCTTAAGCGTATAGGCGGTATGGAGTTTTGGGATACAAACTTCTCTTATATTGATAAAGAAACGCAGGAAGAGTATTTTGTAAGTGTACCCGAAGAACGTGGAACTAACTTGATAGAAGAGTCTCCACTACCTCCCGGTAATTGTTATACAGCCATAAGCAACGGCGATAGCGTAGCTCTTATTAAGGTAGAAGCAGTTGTCTTAAATGGAAATGGTAAGCTAAACATTTCAGGTACATCTTCTTCATCTTTGAAAGAAGATATCAAGAACGTATATAATTATATTCGTGCCAATGAGAAGTCGCTACTTAGCCCCGGTCATTCTCTATCTAAATACGATGTCACCATACAAATATCAACCATACTTGGCATATGCTCGGATAGCGGTATAGGCGCAGCTGTGTTCACATCTGTGATATCTGCAATTTATGGCAAGAACCTAAAATCGGCAGCAGCAGTTATAGGCAATATCTCTATCGGTGGTGCGGTTGAACGCGCAATTAACTTTAGTGACCGCGTGTCATTGCTTTCAGAAAATGGTGCTAAGACAGTAGCAGTACCAATGGAAAATCTTCCTGAACTTGCTACACTGCCAGCAACCATACTAGGTAAAACAGATGTACCATTTTATGCAGCAGGTCAGATGTTGTTGCAGAAGTTGATATTAAATTAACTCTAATGATGTTGATATGACACAAATTCATTCTGTTGATAGGATAGGCGTACAATCGCCATAATATTAAGCTCCACAGCTCTAGAATATGAAAAAAAAGAAGGAGTATCACATAATAGGCGTACCCTTTTGGGCTTATTAGTTAAAAACGGTATATGATAGTAATAAATTGTTATATTTGCCAAAATGGTTGCTCTAGTGGAGTTTGAAATAGAGTTGAATAATTGCATGGAATATTACAGTAATGATAGACTCAAATGAATGTTGGGGGGATTAACGTCGGTGGAGTTCCGAATGAAGAAGTTAGCTAGCAATTAACAACCCGTTCAACTTTTGGGGATCATGACACTTTGCGCGGCACTATGCTCACTCCGGCTTGGTGCTTATTACTACATAATATTTTCAGATCCTATATTGTGGAACTAGAACAGAAATCGTAGCGCATTTAGATGGAGAATGACTTAGTATGTTGGAACAAATAATATTTGGCTCATATGGATATATACTTCGGATTAAATTATACTAGTAATGCTTTTGTGGACCTCAAGGCTCATAGTGGCATCTGTTTTAACCAAACTGTGGTAGACCCTGAAGGGTTGCTCAACTTGCTGGAACTTCACTTGGGTGTCCATCAAGAAGAAATCAGTATAACCGACCGTCAGGCCGCTTACTATGCTGCTTTCTGTCAGACTATGGCTAAAGGAAAGAATATCTTCACGGACTCATGGGAAAAGAATGGTCTAGGTGTAAGTAATGAATGTCTAAAATGGCGTGACGCCTTGCGTGCTAATGGTTGGCAAGCAAAGATGAAACAACCTAGTAAGCGTCTGGAAGTATTGGCAGACGTAGAAAAGTACTTCCAAGCACCATCCTTTGGCGATAGACTGGAGCACATCTTGCCGCTCTTGTTGCAGCAGAATCCTCTTCCATCCAATAGCCGTATTCTAGTGTCTGTCCAGGATGATAATGGTTTGCCGCCAGCCATCGTTCAACTACTAAATACCCTGCAAGCAAATGGAACAGAGATTGTGTACGAATTAGACTCAGTCTTAGCTCCTGCTGGCAGTAACCTTTCGCATGTACAAAAGCTAATCATCAGCAATGAATCGGAAGACGCACTGAAAGAGCAGGATTTATCTTTCCAAATTTGGAAGTTTAAGACCGAACTAGATGCCACCCGCTATATAGCTTCTCAACCTAAAGATGCCTTCAATGTATATATCACTGCAGATGGCAAGTTGTTGGACAATGTGCAGCGTATGCTTCAGCAGCCCACCTCGGGTAGCAGCATCAGCAATGCCCATCCACAGGTTGCTCAGCTTTTCAAATTGGGCTTGAGTCTCTTTGAGTATCCATTTAATATCCGCAACCTCATCTCTTGGCTGTTGATGCCTATACATCCCATAAAGAGTGAACTACGTAGAAGCTTGGTCAAGGTGCTGTTCAATACAGGAGGTTATAAAAACGAGGAGTACAAAGAGGCCATTGAACGCTATTGCAAAAAGATTCAAGAGGAGGCAGAAGATGATGATCAGGCTGGTAAAGCGGTAATGAAACTGTACCATTTATTGGAGATATTTATTCCTACGCCCAAAGTTGAGGGCGTTGATAAGCAGACCTTGCTTATCTTTATCAATAGTCTTAATAATTGGTGTGTAAAGATGTCCAATCTTGAGGATATGGACCCAATCAATCGCAGTCAGTTGGCAAAGGTGGCCGGCCTCTGTAAATCATTGGCTTCCATTATTGAAGAAGAAACAAATGACGCTATCATCCCTTTCCGTAAAATTGAAGGATGGACTAGCTCCCTCTATTCGAGTATGAATTTTGCTATGTATGACTGTCAGGCTGGTTCACGCTGGACTGTAGCTGCTGCGGATATAGTTGAGGCCACCGATAAGATATTGTGGACAGACTGTTACAATAGCTCAACCATCGTGCTTCCTACCGACTTTCTCAATGAAGTAGAAAAGCAGAAGCTTACGAAGCAAGGGTGTAGGTTTTGGGATGAAAGGGCTTTCAATGAAACGATGATGCGCGCCATGCTTCGCCCCATATTAAAATGCAAAAAGCAATTGGTGCTTATCGTCACCCACACCAGCAAGGGAGACGTCGTCGCCAAACATCCACTTCTTATTCGTTTGGAACAGGGCTTTCCTGAAACTCTCTCCTCTGTATATAGAAACCCCGATAATAGCGAGGCCGAAAATAAAACCGTCAAGTATGTGCACAATCATACCGAGGGTATTGAGGTGAACCTCGAAAACATGCACCTCATTGAGATGCCGGCCACAGAAAGCTATTCCTCGCTCGAGACTCTCATCCAGTATCCGTTGGATTACGTGATGGACCGCATCTTGAAGCTTCGCGACCGCTCATCGGCCGAGATGAATGCTGTAGCAACTGTGAAAGGTAACGTAGCTCATGCTGTTATCGAAGAACTCTTTAAAGGGAGCGCCCAAGATATAGAAGCCAATATTACGGTTCATTTCACGAAGACTCTCCAGCGCATGACGGAAGAGAAGGGAGCTATTTTGTTGCTACAAGAGAATATCATTGAGTGGCGCCTTTTCTGTGACCAACTGAAGGAGTGCCTAGATGCTTTGCTGCAAATTATCCAAACGAACGGACTGACTGTAGTAGGACGAGAACATCAGGTGAGCAACAGCATTGGCCTAATGATGGATAAAACGTTAGACCCTACTGTCAATGGCTTTGTGGACATGACTTTGCAGAATCAGCAAGGTGAAGTTTTTGTGTTTGACTTTAAATGGACATCGAGCCGTAAATACCATAAAGGGCTATTAGAGAAAAACGCCTCTATGCAGTTGGCTATTTATGAACATCTTATATCTTTAGAGGGCGATAAACCTGTAGTAGCTACAGCATACTTTACTATGCCTTGGCACAAGTTGTTTACAACCAGTGGTCGTATTGCTGAGGGTGCCCATGTTGAGCATATTACCCCAACTAATGAAGATGACTTGCTGCTGAAAATCAAAAAATCCTATCGTTACCGTCGTGAACAACTCCTTGAAGGCATCATAGAGAACGCAGAAGGTTGTCTACTTGAAGATATTCCTTATGTGGAGGACCAGGAAGAGAAAGGGCTCGTACCATTGTCTCCCGATTACTACGATGAGAATATTCATTCTATTAACGGTTTCTCCAATTATTCATGTTTCAAAAGCTAATTCTTATGAAGAATGTAAGATATTATAACGCAGGTGCCGGAAGCGGTAAGACTTATAAGCTGACCCATATGTTGGCCGATAGAATTCGCGAAGGTCTAAATCCCGCTGAGGTTATTCTCACAACCTTCACTAAAGCTGCGGCAGCAGACTTCAAAGAGCGTGCCTATGCAGTGCTCTATGAAAAGGGGCTGTACGACAAAGCGGCCATGCTCGACCAAGCTGTAATTGGTACAGTTCACTCTGTAGGTGAGACATTTATCAAACGTTATTGGTACTTATTGGGCCTTAGCCCCGGAATGAATGTGATGGACGAAGATAGTACCAAATTCTATATTAATCAGAGCTTGGCTACATTGCCCACCGCTGATGACATCAAACTGTTCCGAAAATTTCGCAAAGCTTTTAGCCTCACGCATGAAGAGAATGGTTTTCATGGGCGTCCATATGAGATGTTTTGGAGAGATTGGCTTAGCAGTATTATTGAGAAGGCTGTAGCCTATCGTGTGGAGGATATGAAACATTCCAAGGAATATTCCATTACACAAATAGAGAAGTTTTTCAAGCCCGACCATGACTTTGAACTTAATCCGGATCGCTTTTTCCCAGGCCTCAGAGCCATCATAAATATAGCTTCTACTGAGTCAACAGACGTAGCGGCTAACCGTATCATTATTGCCAATGATTACCTTAGGAAGCGTACATGGAGCATTGCTGACTTCATTGCCTTATGCTCATTCTTGGGAGGACTACCTGCTAGTTATAGCAAGAAAGCACCCGAGTTACCCAACCTCATTGTCGAAGCTGCCGGCATCTGGCACAGCCGGCAGATCTATGATTTAGTCACCGCTGTTGTCAAGCGCATCTACGCCATGGCCGACGAATGGCGCGAGCAGTACAAAGCTTACAAGCAAGACCATCGTATCATCGACTTTAACGATATGGAATACTATTTCCTAGAATTATTGAAGCGCCCTGATATAGCTGCCGAAATCAGTGGACGCTACAAGTGTCTCATGGTCGATGAGTTTCAGGATTCTAGTCCAATACAAGTGGATATCTTCAACAGTCTTAGTAAGCTGGCGGAAGAAGCCTACTGGTGTGGTGATTCCAAACAAGCTATCTATGGGTTTCGTGGTGCAGATACCGACCTTACTGAAGCCGTTGTCAACATGATACCCGAAGAAAGTTTGGAATCACTTGATACTTCCTACCGTTCTGAACCCGACGTAGTGAATCTATGCAACAGTGTCTTCACCAGAGCCTTTGCCGATAAACTCGACCCAAGTAAGGTGGTTCTCAAAGAGCATAGAAGGAAAGTCTCGGATGGCCCTAATCTTATCCATTTGGCATCGTCGTACAAGAATAAAAGAGATTTTATAGCTAGCATCGCTCCATATATAGAAAGCCTGATTGCTGAGCAGCATATTCCGTGCAGCGACATCGCTGTATTGGCTTATTCTAATAATGAATTGAGCATTCTATCAGATGCTCTAAATGGTATTGGTATCCCTGTTAATCATGGTGTTGGATCATTAAACAGCCAACAAGAGAGCGAACTAATGGCTGCGATTCTGACTCTTATCGTAGATCAACACAATCAATTGGCAAAAGCCAAAATTGTGTTTCTGACTGAGCAGGGGTGGAAGCTTAACAAGCTCATCGACGATCGTTTGCAGGATATGGCCAACTATCAGGTATATCTCAAGCGAGTCGAAGCTGGTGAAGAGATTCCTAAGGAAGAAGTGCCTACTGAATGGCTTAATAACCAACCTTTGATTAAGTCGATCTTGAATGGTCGCAAAAAATGGCTCAGTCAAAGTGTGAGTGCTCAGGTAGAAAGCGTTTTGGTGGAGCTCAACCTACGATCCGTTATGAAAAGTTGGGGCTTTGGGTGGGAACAACGTGAGGCCAACCTCTATCAGATAGTAGCTTTGGCCGATAAGTATGAGCAATACTGTCAGACCATGACATTGGGTGCCACAACTATTGGTTTCCTTGACTATCTATCAAGTGTGGAAGCTACACCATCAGGCGATAGCGAAGGCATAGTGCTTAGTACCTATCACGGTTCTAAAGGTCTCCAGTGGAAAAATGTTATCCTCCTCTCGCTCGACAGAAATTTTATCGATGATAAGGACTGCTTATCAAAAGGAGTATTCGGTATTCAGAAGATTCGTACAGCCGTCCCTACAAAAGATAACTTATTTCCTGAAATGATTATATCTCTTATTCCTTGGCCATGGGGCAAGAGTAATGCTCCCAAGGACATCACTGCCGAGGTCATGGCAGATGAGTTGTTCACTAACGTTAAGCGCATCGCCTTGGAGGAGTCTGCTCGCCTGATCTATGTGGGTATGACACGCGCACAAGACAGACTCATCACTACCTCGAAATCAGAAAAGAGCATTCAAAAGGCTATGACTTGGATAGCCAACTTGGGTATTAGTTTGACTGATGTACCTGAAAATGGTATGGTTGACCTCTTTGGCAGCGGACTTCCCTTTGCTATCGGTAAAACAATACGTGCAGACGAGAAAGGTGGCTCTGATATACAAGAAATCATCCTGAAGGACATTGATATGAGCACCATTACTGAAACTATCTATCCCGATAAGTTTATTGCCCCTAGCAATACCGGTCTGCAGACGAAGGGAAAGGTTGAACTTGTGGCCACTCGTGGCGAGCGAATCCCCCTGTATGGTAATTTGGATATGAGTGAGGTGGGCAACTGTATTCATAACATTTACGCAGCCTGTACGGGTGATGAGGCTCAAGATCTCCATATAGCCAAGCAGATGATAACCGCACTCCATTTCGAGAAAATACTACCTGATGTCCAGTCAATCATTGCTGCCCAGCAGTATCTTACTCGATGGCTCACAGACAAGCATAATGCCTACATCACCAAGTATCATGAATTGACCTTCACCCATGAGGTGGGCAACCAAATTGTTCGTGGTTCCATGGACTTAGTCTGGGAGACAAAGAAGGGCTGTGTGTTGGTCGACTTCAAAACCTTCCCTGGTACAGTGGCCTCAGTTACTGAGGAAAACAATGTTCACTACGCTGGTAATTTCAAACCCCAATTTGACTGCTATCGTTCTGCATTGGAAGCAGCAGGTAAGCAGGTTATTGCGGAGTATGTGTATTATCCTGTGATTGGGATGATTGTGGAAATGATTCGTTGTAAATAATACAAATAGACATATGGACTATACTTTGAAAGTATAGAGAAAAAGGCAGCTTAAGGAAAAGAAAAATAAATCATAAAGATTAAAAGAGAGTATGTGCCTATTATGACACTCTCTCCTACATATTGCTACAACTTTCTGTAGCAGCTTCCAAGTTTTCCTTTCTCTATTGTCTTTGCATACGCTCTATCAATCTGCCTCTTCATCTCGTATTCGCCAAAATCTGAAGTTAAGAACTGCCTCATATAGATGGTAGCATCTTCTTTTGTGATACCCCATTCTGCTAATTCACGCGCACGAAAGAAGCATGAGTCATTCCTGCAGCCAGGTATCATAGGATATTTGCTCCAATTACCTTCAAGAAAGCGGATATACTTTTCCACTTCGTTTCCTAATACTGCGCAGGTGGAAGTGGCCAGTGCCACTGTTTGTTGTTTCCATTCAGTGTTGACATGTATTCCTGATGCCCAAACTGTTGACTCAGGGTTTACATATATATCCGGATCATGCGACATGAAGCAAGCTCGCGTCAAATCTTTACCAGAATCGTCCATCCAAGGTAGGTTGTAATACTCTTTTAGCGCTAAGAAATACTCCATATTAGAGATCGTATCTGTATTTGCTTCCAATTTTACTATGACCTTCAGGCCAAAACCACTAGGGCTGGTGAAGACTGCTAGCGTATAGGGGTCTTTCTTGAATTTATCCTTCTGTTGCTGCACCTCTGTACCCGGTATGTTATCAAAATCTAGGCATATTAGCCCGCTAGTATTAATAAGGTGCGAGTTACCAAAACCTGAGAACTCCCCACCGAAAAGACAAATTGGTAAACTGCGTTTTATTTCGTTGTAGTGAAACTTGTCTGTCAGATAGAACATTCGCGTTAAATCTATCTCATCTTTTACTCCTCCTTGTTGGATGATCTCGAAAAGATTCATCACATCAAGGTGTTTAGGTTCATACTCGTAGGTTTGGTAATAAGACTGACCTGTGAGCAGATTGGTTTCTTGCTTCGAGAAAGGCAGTCCTTTGATTACTGTTACATATTTTTTATTCATAATTTTACTGTTTAATAGTTGTTTGTTTCTCATTTCCGCCCCCAAGAGGGGATTAAAGGAGAGGCGGGGAATCGGGGGATTTTTCCTTTTGTTATACTATTTTATTTTTACTAGCTATGGAATTATAATAATAGTAGTAATAAAGATTTCCCCTATGTTTTCCCCCTTTTAATATTTACTTCTCTTTGGGGTCGGAATTAGAAAATGGTGATTCACTAGATAGACCTAAGAACGACTTAGCTTTTTCTATCATTATTACCTCAGCGTTCTTACCCTTCTTTTCCAATTGATATCCATCTTCTATCAGTTTAGCTTTAAAGGTTGCCCTATTTTCAAATGCTAATGATCTGTCTTTACAGAATTTCATGTATTCACCATGGAGCGTACTCACTCTCATCCTTTCTGCTCCTGATGGTCTATAGTCACTATCCCTAAGGAACAGTGTAAGGCTATCACTCTCTTCCTTGTAGTCGTTATCGACAGAGTCTAGCTTCTCAGAATAACTGAGCTTGTAGCCATTGGCGATGAATTGCTGTAATCCTGATATTGCCCAGTTGAGTATGCTGGGTAACTCGGTCATTAATTTATTTGCTAACTTAGGGTCTGCCTTCTCTTTGGATATTTTAGTCTCAAAGGGGATAAGCAAAAGTCTTCTTCTGAACCCCGCAGACATATCCGAGCTGGTAGGCATGGAGTTTGTATTAAATGCCAAACGCGCATAGTTTTCAATGATTTCTGGATCGGAATACAGCTTCCTTGCTTCTACGGGTTCACCGCTAGCTAGTTGCTTGAAGATGCCGTTGTTCCATATCTTACCGTTAAAATCACTGGAGTAATTGAGCAGCGTATCCTTAATTTTGACCCTTGAGTACCCTTTGTCATCGCACAAACTACTCATATTGTAAGAGCTGACATTCTTCTTGCCCAACATACCGGATATGGCTTCCATGAAAACACTTTTGCCATTTGAGCCAGTGCCCACGCAGCATAATACCTTTTCCAGTTTTATCGATTTATCCAAACAGCACCCAATAAACTCCTTCAATACTTGCTGAACATTCTTATCAGGCAGCACTTCGTCTAGAAAATTACTCCACAGAACCGAGCTAGCTGTAGGGTCATAGGAGAAGGGTAGCGTGTAGAAAAGATGATCATCCGAATTGTGTACCATCTCTTTAACTTCTCCTTTTGTTAATCGAAGAGTTGTGTTGAGGCAGTTTATCTTTATATCCGTATTACTGGAAGGAATAATTTTCCCCAATGAGAAAACGCATTGATCATGAATCCTGTTTATGTTCTTAATGTTATCTGCAAACAAACGGTCTTCACCCATTTTCTTAAGAGATTCACGCCAGAAGTGTTTGACTTGGCTTTCATCTATAGCATCCCAATAAACACCATTATAAAGATAGGTCCATCGGTTAGGGGTAGTCATGATATCATGGCCTAAATTTCGTGTTATTCGCTTTACCTCTTCAGCTAGTATAATACCCTTATCTTCTTCGGATAACTTTATGCTTCTTATCTTAACCATCAGATCAAAATCTTCTTCATCTTCCGTTGCGGATAGAAGCTGATTGTAAGGTTTTGGATAAGCCTTTTTCTTGAAATTAATATAACTGGTTTTAGATAGAATCTTGCTTAAGATTGTATCTATCTTTGGTATTGTCTCCAAGGATAGGGGCGTGTAAGGTGCATGGGTACTAATACTGTTGCCCTCTACTGGAGCTGTCATAGCTATATCAGGTAGAGTTGTTCCAAAAAAGTTATTTTGGTCGCAGTTGTATATCGGCTTAAACGATTCTCTAATATCGCCATTTGGCATATTGTTTTTGTTTTCTTCTAGCATATCAGTTTTTTAAATTATTATTACTAATTGAATTTGTCCATGATTCGGCATAATAGCGCTATATAAAAAGGTGATAAGTTTGATCTGGACCTATCACCCGGCTATATGCTAGAATCATTAAATGTTGTGCGCGTCTACCAAGTGACTTTCATAGTCAATACCTGGTCATCACGCTTTATAACTACGCGCTTGAGTTTATGGCCCAACTGCTCTTCAGCTTCTCGCTTGAATAGTTTTTTAAAGGCCTTCATCCCTCCGTAGTAGTTATTGTAGAAAGGGTAGACTGGCCATAGCACAGCTTCACCAGATCTAGCGTCAAAAGCACTGAATGGATATCCGGATATCATCATCATATCAAGGTCTATCAGTGCGTCATTATCAATTACATTGTACTTCACATTGCGTTTGAAGGTGAAGCAAATGCTCTTATTGTTTAATTTGTAATCGAAGTCAATGGGAAAATGAAGCTCCTCTTCCTGATCCCATAGCTCTCTCATAATTTGCTTGATTACAGTTTTTTCAAAGATAGCCGTATCAATCACCGCCATCGATAAATAAAACTTGCTCATACTGTTTTTCTTTTTTGTGATTTAATGGTTAATACTACCCTGAAAGCATCTTTCAGGTACTTACAGAGGC
>CAMTPC010000093.1 GCA_947074295.1 uncultured Bacteroides sp.
CCGAGAATATACCGAATTATCGAGGTGCAGCAGCGCCGTTTTCATTGGGATATATTCCAGGTCCATGGATGCAGAGCATTCAAGTTTCAAAAGGTAGTTCGTCGGTAAAGAACGGTTATGAGGCAATAACTGGACAGATTAATGTGGAGTTCATGAAACCTCAGCTACCCCAATATGTCAATGTCAACCTCTTTACCAATAGCAAAGAGCGCTATGAAGCTAACTTCACGGGTAATATCCATCTAAATAAAAGACTAAGTACGGCTATCTTCGCACATTATGAAAATGGCACTAAGACTCATGATGACAACGGGGATGGTTTTCTGGACATGCCACGCATAGAACAATACAATTTTCAGAATCGCTGGGCCTGGATGGGCGATCGCTATGTGTTTCAAGCCACATTGAAAGCCATTAGCGAGAAACGAAATAGCGGTCAGGCTGAACATGCACATGCTGCTACACCTGCGACACGTACTGCCGAGAACATGGAGCTTTATAAGATAGGTATTAAAACGCATCGTTATGAGGCATTTACGAAAAATGCTTTCATCTTTAATAAAGAAAAGAATACCAACTTAGCACTGATTTTATCAGGTTCTATTCATCAACAGGATGCAGGCTATGGACACAAAGTATATGATGTGGATCAACATAATGTCTATGCCAACCTGATGTTTGAGACCAACTTCAACAGTCGCAACAGCATATCAATGGGGACGAGTGTGAACTATGACTACTTTGACCAAGACTATCGCATCACTAATGATATGAATACGCCTCTGACAAAGAGCAAGGTGAAAGAGACCGTTCCTGGTGCCTATGTGCAATATACCTACAACCTGAATGATAAGCTGATATTGATGGGTGGATTTCGTGGTGATCATAGCAGCCTTTATGGGACTTTCTTTACGCCTCGCGCACATATCAAATATATCCCTAGCGATATGGTACATCTCAGAGCATCGGCAGGAAAAGGATATCGTACAAATCATGTGTTGGCCGAAAACAATTTCTTGTTGGCAAGCGGACGCAATGTAATTATCGATCCATTGGATCAAGAAGAAGCCTGGAATTATGGATTCAGCACGTCTTTCTATTTCACGATCTTGAATAAGACGCTGAATATTAACGCGGAATACTATTATACTGACTTCAAGAATCAGATGATAGTCGATATGGATTCGGATCCGCATGCCATTCATTTCACCAATCTGAAGGGTAAATCATACTCGCACACTGTGCAAGTAGAAGCTTCTTATCCCTTTTTCAAAGGATTCAACCTGATTGCGGCCTATCGCTACTCAGATGTAAAGGCTACCTATGGTGATCGTCTTCTGGAAAAACCGTTGACGAGCAAATACAAGGGTCTGGTGACGGCGTCCTATCAAACTCCACTTGGTTTCTGGCAGTTTGATGTGACCTTACAGCTCAATGGTGGAGGACGAATGCCTACACCTTATGCAACTGCCGATGGCTCTCCATCGTGGGACAGTCGTTATAAATCTTTTGAGCAGCTCAATGCACAAGTCACTTACTGGCGTCGTTATTGGTCAGTCTATGTCGGTGGCGAGAATCTGACTAACTTCAAGCAAAAAGTGCCTATTATTGATGCGGGTAATCCATGGGGCAGCAACTTCGACTCCACCATGGTGTGGGGACCAGTGCATGGCGCCATGTTTTACATCGGACTTCGATTTAATTGGTTTAGAACATAACTATAAACGCATTTAATTTATTAACAACTAATTTTAAACAGTATGAAAACAAGATTAATCATGTTGATGATGGCGGTATTGACAAATGCTGTGATCTGTTACGGAAAAGACATTAGAGTCGTAGTGTTCAAGACAGAACCCGAAATGCATTGTAACAATTGTGAAACAAAGATTAAGAACAACATGCGCTTTGAAAAAGGAATCAAAGACATTGAGACGAATCTCAGTGACAAGACTGTTACTATCAAGTATGATGCTGACAAAACAACAATCGACAACCTGATTGCTGGTTTCGAGAAGATAAATTATAGAGCTTATTTGCCAACTGATGAAGTAGCTACTATTGTAACAGAAACACCTGAACCTGTAGCACAAGGCACATCGGTGGCCTATTTCAAAGCAGCCCAAATAGGTTGTGGCGGCTGTGCTACAAAAGTGAAAAACCTATTTGCTGATGTGGATGGAGTGTCATCGGTTGATGTAGATATGGCCACAAAATCTGTGAAGATTGTATATGATGCCTCAAAGCTGGATGTCGATAAGCTAAAAGGCATATTCGCAACTATCGATTATGCGACCCAGGTTTATTATCCAGATAATACCAGTATGGCTTATGTTTCGTTTTTGGCCGAACAAATCAAATGTGGGGGATGTGCCGGAAAGGTGTATCGCAATATCATGGCCGAAGAGGGGGTAAAAGATGTAACGGTATGCCTCAATACAAAAGCGGTGAGCATTGCTTATGATGCAAGCTTGACGGATGTAGAAAAGTTGATGGCTGGTTTTAAGAAGTTTGATTATGTAGTGACGGAATGTTACAATAAGAAAAAATAACAAAGCTATGATGGGTTCATGCGACCATTAATCGCATGAACCTGTTTTTAGGATAAAATAGATTCGACCAAATATGACTTAAAACACCTTTCTGACAGGATACATTTCAATAACACAAATTTAAAAGATATGAAAAAAACAGTATTGCTTTTGCTATTATTACACATCGGGATGGGGTTGGTAATGGCGCAAACGACAATGGTAAAAGGTATTGTCACGGGTGAAGAGGATGGACTGCCAATAGTTGGTGCTTCTGTTTTTGTGAAAGGTGCTGTGGTAGGTACTATTACGAATATTGATGGAGAGTTCGTATTGAACGATCTACCGGAGGATGCGAAGACACTTGTGGTGACTTATATAGGCATGCAAACCCTTGAATTATCAATAAAACCAATAATGAATATTGTGCTCAAGAACAATGTGGAATCGCTCGACGAAGTGGTTGTTGTAGCGTATGGAGCACAAAGACGTAAGACACTCACTTCGTCTATCGGATCGGTTAAAAGTGATGATTTGATGAGAACTCCAGTAACTAGTCTGGAGCAAGCTATGCAGGGTAAGCTGAGTGGAGTACAGATAACTTCGGCTACAGGAGCACCAGGGGGAGCGGTGATTGTAAATGTGCGTGGTACAAGTTCTATCTCTGCGGGTAATGAACCACTTTATGTTGTAGATGGCCTTCCTGTAATATCTACTGATATCTCTCAAAAGGGCGGTTATCAAGGAAATGCTTTGAGTGGGGTTGCCGATATAAATCCATCGGACATCGAGACGATTGAGGTGCTGAAAGATGCGTCAGCGTCGGCACTATATGGTTCGCGTGCTTCTAATGGAGTCATATTGATAACCACGAAGAAAGGACGTGTAGAAAAGACGAAGGTGACATTGAGCTCGTATGTCGGCGTTCAAGATCTTTGGAAGAAGCTCGATTTCCTGAATGCTGCCGACTATGTGAATGCACGCAATGAAGCCATAGACAATTATAACACTTCATTGGGATTGGCTTCCAATGATGCTACCTATAAGTCGTATGTGACGGCTGCCAATGAAAATGTGGATACCAACTGGCTAGACGAGATCTCGCGCCAAGCTTTGCAGACCAGTCATCAGCTTTCTATCTCGGGCGGTAGTGAGAGTACACAGTTCTATATCTCGGGTGGTTACTATTATCAAGAAGGTGTTCTTAAAAAAACAGACTATTCGCGGTACAATCTCCGCATGAATCTAGCCCACAATATGTTTAAACGACTACGGATAGAATCGAACATAGCTCTGAGTTCTTCCTCTAATTCACGCTCTACAGGGGATAATAATATCTACTCGCCATGGGTCAATGCACTGTCCATATCGCCCGATTATGCAGTATATAATGAAGATGGTTCTTATAGCACAGTGAATGCGAGTAAATACAATCCGGTGAACTTGCTGAACGAGCAAAAGCAAGTGACTGATAAGTATCGTGTGATATTCAATGTAAAGGGAATTTGGGAAATTGTTCCTGGACTTAAATATAGCTTGAACTTGGGTGGCGACTATAATGTGATGCACGAAACGGGCTATTTCCCTTCAACATCGATACAAGGTGCGACATCCAAAGGGGAAAGTTCAGATTACCGTGGCTTTTCTTTCACTAATTTGGTTGAAAATACTCTCTCATATGGACATGCTTGGAAAGGATTCTCTTTGAATGCCTTGATAGGATATAGTTATCAACGCACTAAAATCGATAATGCGAATGTAGTAGGTATCAATTTCTTATCAACAGCTTTGCGTTATATCAATTCGGCAGGTGCAATTAGCAGTGGCTCTTCATCGTTTCAAGAGTGTGCGCTTCAATCTTATTTCGGGCGTGTTAATATGGCTATACTTGATCGCTATCTCGCCGAATTTTCTATTCGTAGTGATGCCTCCTCTAAATTTGCGCCCGACTATAGGGTTGGTTATTTCCCCGCTGGTTCGCTGGGATGGAGAATTTCTGAAGAAAGCTTTTTCAATAAATCTAAAGTGCTGAGCGATTTGAAGGTACGTGCTAGTATGGGATATACCGGAAATCAAGAAGGTATTGGATATTATGAATACCACAACATCTATCGCGCTAGTAGTGTGAAGTATAATGGCAATCCTGGATTGGCATTCCCATACACAAAACCCAATCCCGAACTGACTTGGGAAAAGACTCTGCAATATGGAGTAGGAGTCGATCTGGCCTTATTCAACAACCGTTTAGGTTTTACATTCGATTGGTACAAGAAAGATACGAAGGATTTATTGCTCGAGCATTCTATTAATGCCTTGAGTGGATACGATTCTATGGTGTCCAATGTGGGGAATATTACTAATACAGGTGTCGAGCTTAGTATTAATTCGCAGAACTTTATAGGGGAGTTTGAATGGAATACACATTTCAATATCAGTTATGGTAAAAATAAAGTAACGGCATTGGCCAAGGATACAGCGGGTGAAGATGTGTCGATGACCGTGGGAAACTGCAACATCCTTCAAGTAGGACAACCTATGGCGGCTTTCTATCTGATACGTGCAGAAGGGATCTATCAAAGTCAGGAAGAAATATTGGCGCAGCCCGGTGGTCAAGCTCTATGGGACAGTGGAATTCGTCCCGGTGATGTGAAGTATTATGATAAGGACCAAAACGGTATCATCAATGACGAGGACAGAGTGATTTGTGGTACGCCTTTTCCGAAAGTATATGGTTCGCTGCTCAATAACTTCCGCTATAAAGGATTTGATTTGAGCATTGATCTGCAATACTCATTGGGCAATAAGATTTATGCTGGTTGGAAGCAAGGTGTAAATGGTGCGGGTCATCTTGGGGGTAATGCCAATGGCTATAGCATACTGGCTTCCGAGTGGGAAAAACGCTGGACAGAATCATCGCCTTCTTCAAGTACACCACGTGCAGTGGCCGAAGGAACCGCGTTTAGCAATAATACCTTGCAATACACTACACGCTATTTAGAGAAAGCCGACTTCCTTCGCATTCGCAACATCACAATAGGCTATACCATACCTGCTTCATGTACCAATCGTATCGGTATCTCTCATTGTCGTTTCTATGTTACAGCGGCCAATTTGTATACATTTACTAAATATGATGGATTTGATCCTGAAGTCGCTTTATTCCCTAATAATTCTACGTATAGAGGTTATGATGCCGGATCGGTTCCTCAATTGCGCTCGTTCGTGTTTGGTGTTAATTTATCATTCTAAAAAGACAATCGTTATGAAACTACATAAACTATTAGCCATGATAAGCCTACTGTTGGGCTTGTCGGCATGTGAACTTGATTTTGCGCCAACGGCAGCGGTCGCGGATTCCAATCTTACTGAAGATGACTATCAATATTTGCTGGTAGGAGTTTATAATGGCGCTCAGTCTTTTTCGATGGGTATACTCTATGTGATTGATGATGTGGCATCGGATAATCTAAACTGCCGCTCATGGTATCCACAAGTAGATCAAAACAATTTGACTAGCAATATCAGCAACGTCAATAGCTGGTGGGAGCAACTCTATGGGCGTGTGCAACGTGCAAACAATCTTATCAGTTTGCTCGAATCAAAAGAGTCACCCACTACCAGAGAAATGCAGATGATGGCCGAAGCTCGCGTTATTCGTGCCTGGTTGTATATGCGTATCGTTGGGTTTTGGGGTGATGCGCCATATCTCACCAAAGTAACCAATGATCTTGTGCCCCGTTCGCCTGAGGCTGATATATGGAATCTTATCAAAGAGGATTGCGAGTATGCGATGAATAATGGCCCAGAGTTTTCTATACCTGGTCAAGTGAGCAACATCTCCGCCAAAGCTATGCTGGCTCGCACATTGTTGATAGCGCAAGGATATGTGCAGGATAAAGCGGAGGCTGCCAAACTGGCTATCGAAGTGATAAATGATGGCCGTTTCAATCTAGCTAATGACTATGCGGATATTTGGCATACTAAAACGAGCAGTGAATTCTTGCTGCAATGGACTAATATCAGCGGCAATAGTGGTTCGCCAGGATGGTTCCTGCGTTCTAATTTAGTGAACAATTACGAGTCATTCTATGGTGCAGGATCGGCTGGCTATGGCGAATTGGGCCGTTATGAATTTCCTATTGACCAATCGATGATGAATGCTTTCGAGCCCGAAGATGTTCAACGCAAATCGGCCTCAGTACGTCATTTGAGCCTGAACGGATCAGATACATACGATTGCGTGAAACTGCCTAGCTACGATGGTGCCGACTCCTGGCCAGTAGCCCGTATTGCTGAGATGTATCTTGTGGCGGCCGAAGGATTGGGCTATCCGGCAGGTGTCAATTATCTGAATCTCTTGCGTGAAAAGCGCGGATTGTCTGCGCTTGTTGCAGGTGAGGATATAACAGCGGATAACTTCATCGAGAAAATCATGCAGGAACGCCGGGTGGAGCTGTTGTGCGAAGGTCATCGCTGGTACGATCTTCGTCGATGGTTTAATATGGATGAGGCTGGCAGACAAGCGGTTTTGGACTTACGCTGTTACCAGGCGGGCGAAGTTGCAGGCAGCCGTCCACATGCATCCGAGAAGTTGAACATTGCAGATGATGGTTATAATCTGCTCTGGCCTGTGCCTGCAGTGGCTATTGAGAATAATCCAAACTTATTACCAAACAATACAGGCTATTAATTTATGATGAAACGGAACTTGTTTTTTCTAATCTCCCTCATATTCCAATGTTTGTTTTTTACTCCATTTATCTCTGCACAGACTCAACCTTGTGCAGAGATAAATTGTGTCGATAATCGGATATTGATGGAGTTTCCTATGCGGTACATGGGACGTGAGCTATTGATATCTAGCTGCATATCGCGCAGTACTCATTATAAATGGATGGAAGTGGGTTCACGACCTTTTACGACTCATGCACGGATGGAATACAAAGACGGTAAAATATATCTTCGACAAATCAACAGCAACCTGTTTACTAATGAAGATGATTTATCGCAGAAACAGGCTATCTCGGATAGCCATATGGATGCTTACCTAGCCAATATTCCTATCCAGTGCTTTACTGCTGATAGTAGTGCTGTGGTGCTCGATGTCACCAACTTGTTTATGAAAGATAATGTGCTTCAGGTTTTCCCATGGCATTTCAGCAAAGCTCGTATGGTGTTGAAACCAGAACTCTGCAGCTTTATAAGCGCGAAAGCCTTTGCGGACAATTTTAGTGTAAAGACCTTGATGTCTTATGACTATACCCCGAAGGGAGATGAACGTCCTGGAGTGTGCTCGGCCGAGGTCGTACGCTCTATTTTGCTGATGCCGGAGGCGAAAATGAACCCGCGACTGACCGACTCTCGCTTAGGATTGTTTACGCAGCGGAAGACGAATCTTGATTTCGCTCAGAGTGATTTCTATCGCCCATTAACCTATGTGCAAAGATGGCGTTTAGAGCCTTCCGATATGGAAGCGTGGCAAAGTGGAGAACTCGTGCCACCCCTGCAACCTATAGTCTACTATGTGGACAGTGGTTTCCCCGAAGCTTGGAAGGAGCCTATCAAAAAAGGTATATTAAAATGGAATGAAGCTTTTGCCAAAATAGGATTCATGGACGCTGTGCAGGCTAGGGATTATCCCAATGATGACCCTGAATTTGATGAAGATAATTTGAAATACAGTTGTATACGCTACATTGCTACTGACAGAGGTGCGGCGCAAGGTCCATCGTGGGTCGATCCTTCGACGGGCGAAATACTTTGTGCTTCGGTCTATGTGTGGTCTGCGTTGCCCGAGATCATGAATCGGAACTGTTTTGTACAAACCGCACAAGCCAATCCATCTATCCGAGCAGGACGTATGTCGGAGGAGGATTTATCTACTGCCATCGAAAGCATATTGATTCACGAAATCGGCCATACACTAGGGCTAGCGCACAATATGGGTGGGTCATCTGCCTATTCTATCGATTCTCTATTGAATGCCGACTTTGTGAAACGGAAAGGTATATCGGCTTCAATTATGGACTATTGTCATTTCAATTATGTTGTTCCTCCAGGCGAGACGGATGTTCCCTTGCTTCCCGCTTACCTCGGTCCCTATGACGAGTTGTGCATCGAGTATTTATATCAGCCAGTGCTGGGTGCTGTAGATATATACGATGATCAGCAGTGTGCAGAGCGATGGATAGATACTCATGCCGGAGATCCATGTTATCGATACGGCATTCAGCAATGGAGAAATAAATATGATCCTTCTTCCTTGATTAATGATGTCGGTGATGATGCATTACGCGCTGGCGATATGTCAATCGCAAATCTTAAATATGTGCTGGACAATATGGAAGGATGGTTGGCAGGAGGTGATAATGTGGGACAACGACTAGATATGTACAATGAGTTGGTGAAACACTATGGCACATTGCTCAAAAATAGTCTTTACAATGTAGGTGGTATTTATCTTAGCTTCGTGAAAGAGGATACACCGGGTGAAGTCTATAGCGCGGTGCCTCACCAAAGACAGAAGGAGGCATTGAAGTGGGTGGCACGTGAAGTGCGACAATCGGCTTGGATCGACAAACGCGAACTGACTTCTAAATTTGAAGTGGCTGTAGATGCCTCTGCAAAGGTGCAAGCCGAAATTGCTGCCGAACTTATAGCGGTAGCCGAGAATGTGGAACTTTCATCGCATCTAGCGATTCAGCCCTATGCGATATTAGAATATATGGATGATCTCTACGAACTTTTTTTTGAATCAACAACCAAGGGAGAATTGAGCCAGACTGATAAGGTCCTGCAAAGATCTCTATTGCAGCAAATGATAAAGAATAGTGCTGCATTGAAAGCACCCAGTAAGAACTTAACGGCTTCCCTAGGTTATAGAGATGATGTGGAAGAGTCTGCAACTGCTTTTGGTTTACGAAAAGACGGTGGATATATTTATAATATTCCTTTGAATAATATCAGTGAAAGGGAGGCTTGCTTCTATGTTGCTATCGAAAGAATCCATAAGCTGGCTATCTCGAAGCTGAAGAAGTGTCCTGAAACAGAAAAGCCTCACTGGATCATGCTCCGCGAACTCTCTAAACCAGTCTTGAATTAAAATAAACGGCATATGCGACGATATTTATTATTTATGCTTCTACTTCTGGCTCCGTTTCTGTTATCAAACTTATATGCTAGTGATGGGGTACGTATACGAATGAAAACGACAATGGGCGATTTGACAATTTTACTGTATGACGATACGCCCCAGCATCGAGACAATTATTTGAAATTGATTGATGAAGGCTATCTCAAAGGTAAACTGTTTCATCGTTTAGTCAAAGACTTCATTGTTCAGGCAGGAGACCCAGATAGACGTTGGCAAGACTCTACAGACGTTCGCTTGTATTGTACGCTCGATTATACGATTCCTGCCGAGATACGTTTACCTCATTGCTACCACAAACGTGGGGCACTAGGTGCAGGTCGTGATCCTATGGCTGGTGCCTCCAATGCTTCATCGCCCTCGCAATTTTATATCGTTTGGGGCGAAATCTTTGATGAAGAAACTCTCGATAAAGCAGATGTACGTATTGCGAAGAATACCGACAACACATTTGTTTTGAACGATACGATGCGTGAGGTTTATAGAACTTGCGGTGGATGGCCATACCTAGATGGTGATTATACCATTTTCGGAGAAGTTCTCGAAGGTCTTGAAATCATCGAAAAAATGCATCAGCTTCCTGTGGATAAAGAAAAGGGGAAGCGTCCACTGGCCGATATTGTAATAATAGATATTTGTCGGATTGAAGAATAGTCCTACTTACTTCTGTTCACTCAAGGATAGGTAGTGAGTAGCGATATAAAAAAAACTCTGCAGGATATCACTATTCTGCAGAGCCGGAAATTTAAGCAAGTAAAGGATATAGAGTTTATTGCACCGTTGCATCGAACATTAGTCCGATCTCTACCTCTGTAGTCGTGTCAATGGTGTTCGGGAAAGCTACTATTACGGGTTTTAAGAATACATCTATCAATTGTTCCATTTCCCCTGCATTTGATTTCAACATCTCAATGATCGAGTTAACCATTTGTTCGTCTTCAAAGA
This sequence comes from uncultured Bacteroides sp., assembly GCA_947074295.1. Taxonomy (GTDB): domain Bacteria; phylum Bacteroidota; class Bacteroidia; order Bacteroidales; family Bacteroidaceae; genus Bacteroides. The sequence continues at coordinate 10,627 of CAMTPC010000093.1, forward strand.
GTGGTTTCAACACTTTTAATATGGGCAGCAAGAACTGCGTATCAAGATATATATTCATAGAATTACTCTCATCAACGCTATAAGCTAGTGGTATGCCAGCCGATAGATCAAGTCCTGGGACAAAAGTTGATACCATTCCCAATATAGAACTTAGATCTTGACCAGAAACGGCAGATATTTGTGTCATATTCAGGTGCAGGTAAATTTTGCCGTTGTTTACGGTATACATTGCAAGGTTCAAAGGTGAAGTTTGCCAATTTGCGTCTTCTAGTCCTTTCTTGTACGAAGCTTGGATATTGCCATCGGGCAAGAAGCTCACTTCATTCAGTACGCCTGTAAGCATCTCGGGAATACTTTTCTCTTCGATCTTTGTCATAGCCAGCACCATGCTTATCGCACTTTGCATATCCCATGTGCCTTCGTTAAAAGGAAACTCATCGGCTTTCCAATTCACATAGATAGGTGTTGTCTGCCATGCTGCAGGTTGTTTCAGCTTAAACGTTTTTCCAGCCAATTCATTCTGTGGCATGCTGACATTCAAATCCAGATTCAGACTGTTGGTTGTGGCTGTACCTTTATATGTGACGGCAGCATTGTTGATTTCTTGTGTGCCTTCGAATGAAATTTTACCTTCTTCGCTTATGATATTACTCAAGTTGAGTGTGAGTGTGCTGACACCAGGAACTACACCCGAAGAGCGAGTCACTATTGTCTTTGTAGTAATTTCTGCACCTGTCAAGGTCAGCGTACCTTTGGTGGGATCTTGTGCATCGGGTGCGAATGCTGCCTGCTTGCCTAACATAGACATGCCGCTATAGGTTAGCGTCAATCCATTTGTGTCGGTATAGGTCGTAGGGTCTAACGTGTAGATTTTTACATCATCACTATTACTACATGCTGAAAAAAAGATCATAGCTATCGCCATGGTCAAAAATAATCCAGAAATCTTCTTTTTCATTTTTGATTGAAATAAATTGTTAATATTTAGTATAGTTAGTCTTCTAAAATGCTTTATATGTGCTGTGTTATGTTAAATAACCAATCTCCATATAAACACTGTGCAAACATATATAAAATTTGTTTCAAGGTGTTTTTGTTTTCAGGTGATATTTTTGATAATATTAAAAATAGACCATTAATAGTGTTTTTCTTCTTAAAATATTGCGGGTACGAATGGATGACCTTATTGCCAATGTGTAGGAAGCTGATTTTAGAATGGGTTTATGATGTTATCTGGTACGTGAATGAACTGTTTTTGGGAGGTAAAATGCGATGAACTGGACAAAATCGAACATGTTCTATACAAAATTTATATTGCTAGTCGCATTAATGAAGGTAATATGAACATTAGTGGCTGTGTTTTGGAGGCGTTTAAAATAAATTTGTATGCCTATATTAACAGGAAATATGGAAGGCGCATGATTGAACAAATTAATCTAATATACTGATAAAATGAATAGAGTAAAACAAACCCTTTGTATGGGGGGCTTATTATGGGCTGCGATAGCTAATGGGCAAGTCAATTCGTTCGAACAATCTACCGACTTGAATGGCTGGAGCTGTAATAACGGTACAATTGCATTGTCTGCAGAAAAAGTGAAAATAGGAAAATCGGCTCTGCTGTGGGAGCCAAGTGAGGGCTCAGTTTTGACGGCTAATGATATCGAAAGGCTCAAGACTGTATCAACCAAAAGCAAGGGTGGTGTGAACTTGTGGATCTACAATACGACACCTGTCGATGAATCTCTACAGATTAGTTTTCATACCGAAGCGGGCATACAGAAATGCAAGGTGGACTTTAACCTGAATTTCAACGGCTGGCGCTGTTTGTGGGTTTGCTTTGCCGAGGATTTGGGGCACGACCGCACACAGCTTTCTACCATGAAAATGACTTTGCCCAACGCGGCACTCGGAAAGGTGTATCTAGACTATATCGAGTTTATGGATACTAGCTCTTGGCAGCGTATGCCCGACTTTCAGAGTCGTGTAATTCGGGGTGATGCTACTTATATATCTGCACGCGAAGCTGAAATGCCGACTCCTGTAGAATTGACTACAGAGCAGGATGTAGCGATTGATGTGATCAACCAACGTCTGGAAGAATGGTATTTGGGAAATGGCAGATATGCCGCGGATGCTACATTCAAGAAAAGAAGATCGGCAGTAAATAGCTGGATCAATACAGGTAAGCGTCGTATGCCTACTATTGAAAGCAATGGTACGGTAGACAATTCAGGTCTTTTCTCACTTGGCTTTGATGGAAAATCAGTAGATGGGGTGACATTGAAAACTTTCCGCAATATCAACGAAAGCTGCATGATGCAGTTGGCGTTTGATTATCGTCTGAACAAGACTCAAGCAAGTTTGGATAAGGTACACGAAATTTATGACTGGTATTATGATCAAGGATGGGCAGACGGAAGTGCCTTAGGTACATTGTATCTGGAGATGCTCCGTACAGGTGGTTTCTACCATTCGGCCTATCTATTGCGTGAGACGCTCTCGCAAGAACAACGTGAACGTATCGTGAAAGCACAGCACTGGTACACCCGTTTGGGCGACGCCTATGCTATATCTGATACGCCAGGTGAACTAGCCGACTATATCCGTGCTTTGGCTTTGCCTAAGCTCCATGCCATATTGATGCAAGACGGAAAGGCACAGCAAGCTGCCTCGCTGCAAGAATATGCCCTGTATCTGAACAATGCCTTTACCTATGCTCCGGGTTTTGCTGGTTCCTTTAAACCCGATGGATCGGGCTATCACCACAGAGGTTCGTATATGAGCGCCTATTATCCACAAGTGCTGTATGTGGCTTCATTGCTTTACTACCTACTGCACGATACACCCTATCAGCTCGATGACAGCATCTATCATAACCTTCGAGAAGGTCTGCTGGCTTTTCGCTTTATGTGCGGCGAATATTCGGTGCCTTGTGCGCTTAGTGGTCGTTTCCCTACTAGCACCGAAGTGCTTCATACATTGCTTCCTGCCTACGCTTACCTGCTTCAGTCCAAAGACGAAACGGATACAGAGCTGCAACAAGCTTTCATTCGTCTATGGAATCCTGCGCATGAATCAATCGATTCTTATTTGAGCAAAACGGCTACCGACATCACTTATACACGTTCGCTGGGCGAAATGGAATTGCTACTTTCTGCTGTGCTAAAAGGCGGTGAGGCCGAGCCAGAGCTAGTGGGCAGTAAGTACATGCCCTATTCGGGACTGTTGATTGCCCGTCAACCCGAGTTTATGTTTACGGTGAAAGGATGCAGTAAGTATGTGTGGGATTATGAAAGTTCATCGTCCGAAAATCTATATGGGCGCTACCTCAGCAATGGCCATGTGGAGTATATGGATTTGGTCAACAATGTATCTACTATGCAGTCGGCTACATGGGATTGGTTGCATCTGCCTGGGACTACTGCCAAGCAAGTGACATTGGATGAGTTGAACTACAAGACCGTGACAGATAAACACCGCAACTTCTCCGATCAAACCTTCCTGGGGGGTATCGCTTTTGCGGATGATGTGAGCCTTTTCACCGTGCGTCTTCATGACAATGCCATTGATAAGAGTTTCTATGCCGATAAGTCCTATTTCGTGTTCGGAAATGTGGTCTATTGCTTAGGTTCGGGTATCAAACTAGGTACAGCCGGCTATGAGGTGCATACCACATTGTTTCAAAATAGCAAGGCAGCATCTATTAACCAACCGATAGAAAAGAAGAGCGATAACCTGCTGCTCGATAATTGGGGGAATGCTTATCTGCTGCACAATGGTACAGCGGTGTTGGAAGAAACTGATGGATTCCAATTGGGCTACATCAATCATGGAAAAGCTCCTAACAATGGTGAATATGCCTATACATGGATTATCAAACCTACTGATGAACAATTAAACCAATACATAAGTGTTTTACCTCTGGAAGTGATGATGAAAGGCGATGAAGGGCATGCACTCTGGAATAAAGAACAAAATATCTATATGGCGTCCATTTTTAAAGATGGCACAGTGACAGGTGGCAAGTATATCCGTTCGCTGAACAAGCCTATGCTATTTGTGATAAAAGAACAAGAAAATGGTGCGCTAGACGTAGCCTTCTCCAATCCCGATATGGACCGTGAAAGTGCAGCCAATAACAATGCTTTGCCCGACGATGTAGTGATAATGGAAGGACGCGTGTCCGAAGTGGTGTTTACGATAGAAGGCGAATACC
>CAMTPC010000094.1 GCA_947074295.1 uncultured Bacteroides sp.
TATTTCAGGTAATGTTTTAATATAACTGGCAATCCTCGCAAAATTTGCACTCTTATTAGCCAGGCTATCTTGTTCGGCATTGTATTTACGATGAGCTGTGGAATATTGATTGATGGAGAGTACATAAAGGTTTTCCTCCTTATACCCCGGATCTATAGACATATCGGCAAACAATGTATATATAGGCTCTACTACCGCCCACAAGAAGAAGCTTACCAATAGCATCTCTATAAATATCCAACCATTCTGTCGACGCTGATTCCAGATTTGTTTAATAATAACTCGTATCATAATGGTTTTATTTTCTGGTATTTAATGAATATATAATGGAGCGGCGCAAGGCGTGAAAGGTAGGAATAAGTGTAGATAAAAGATTTAGTATGACACAAACACCAAATGCTATTAAAAAGATATACGGATTGAATAGCATTTCAGGGGTGATGGATGTAGCCATTACACAATCTACAAATTCATCAAAAATAGTGAGAATCCAACTGCTTGTAGTCATAACTATGATGTATGAGAAAATCAGTCCCACTACCCCTCCTATACAGGTTAGTATTAAGTTTTCCCATAAAACCTGTCTTATTAAATCATCCCGGGTAGCTCCGTAAGCTTTGCGTATTCCTATCTCGCACAAACGTTTATCCATTCGCGAAGAGATCATACCACTTAAATTTATAGCCGGAATCAGAATGAAGGCTAACAGCATGATACCAATACTTTTAAAAACTTCTTCCCACATATATGGGCCGCGGTTGCTCCATATACGGAAGGTGCTCAACCAGTAATCATCGGGTTGTCCCATCAAATCGTGCTTCCAACCATCCTTGTCAACATCAAATTCATCAAACGCCCTTATGATTTCTTCTTTCAAAGTTTGTTTTCCACCATCAACAGGCAGCATATAATAGTTTAATGGTCCTACCATAAAGTGGGTAACCATATCGGAATTATATTCTTCGCCTTTCAGGGTAATGGGTAACCAAACATCGGCAGCAGTGATAGGTGTAGCAGATGAAACATCTTTCACCACACCGCAAACAACAAACTTCTCACCATCCATTTCGAAAGTGCGGTTGACAGATTGTGTTGTTGCAAATAACCTGCGTGATAGGCTTTCGGATATTACCGCTTTCTTTTGCATACTCTGCACATCGGGAGCATCAAATGGATAACCATCAGTAAAACTAAAAGTAAAGACATCCCAAAAACCGTCATTCACAAATATAGGAACTACTGAAAGTGATTCCTTAGCATCCGGCATATTGACCATAACCTTTCTATTCCAACTATAAATAGCAGCTATATGCTTTAGACTGTTCAGTTTAGGGACCATATCTGTTAAAAACTGATAGGACACAGAAGACGAACTAATATGATCATCTTTTGCTACCTTCATATTTTTCAATACAATTGTTTCATTACGATTATATTCAGGATATATAGGCGCTAGTTTGATGTAATAGATGATCGATACAATCATTACCAAAGCTATTGACAACCCTGTTCCCATGATGTAGATAAAGGAGAATAGCTTATTCTGCTTTATCATGGTCCATGCTTGTTTGAAATAGTAGTTTATCATCGTTATTTTAGCTTCAGTTTACCTTTATTCTTAAAGTCGCTCATATCGCTCACCACTACTTTATCGCCGGGTTGCAAGCCACTAACCACTTCCACAAATTCGAAGTTACTATCGCCCAATTTCACTTTGCGCTTCACAAGTTCGTTTTCGCCATCGAGCACAAAGAGATCATAATCTCCACGTCCCACGTAGTAGGAAGAGTTAGCAATGCGCATTACACCCTCTTTTACTGCATTCATCACATAGACATCGGTCTTTAAGCCTGAACGCAAGCGTTTGTGTGAATCATCTTCAAGCTGTACAGTGAAAGCTATCACCCCATTTTTGCTTAATGGTGTCACACTGCTGACGGTACCTTCCAGCTTCTCGCGCCCCACACGAACAATGGCACGTCCGCCAGCTGCAATACGGTCGCCATAGCTGTCGGCTATCTCTCCTTCGATCTTGAAATGGCTTAGGTCAGAGATGATAGCGACTTGGCCACCGGCAGGGATTTGTGCACCCACTTGGTTATTAATATAGGTAAGGATGGCCTTGCGTGGCGAGCGAATCTGTGCATCATCGAGCGTGCGTTTCATCTCTGCTAAGCTTTTGGTGAATATATTGAGCTCTAGTTCTTTTACTTTTAAATCGGCCTCTTTCACCTTACGGGCATTGATGTAGTTTTGGCGCATTTGCTCCAACTCGAGCGCTCCAGTGTTATAGGCCAGTTCTACTTGACGTACCTTGTCGGTAGTACCCGATCCGAGACTATCCAAATAGCGTTCGTTGCGCAGCTCCACTTCGAGGCGATTAAGCTTCATCGCTGCAATCTTTACCTGCATATCGAGATCACTCAAAGCAGTCTCGTTGTTCACTTTTAGTTGTTCCAACTGGTAACGCTTCATTTGCTCCTCATCGAGCAGTTTCTTGTATTCGGTTTCGGTACTTTGTAGGTCGAGCTTTAATATCGGCGTACCCACATTTACACTATCGCCGCCTTTGCAATAGACTTCGAGAATACGTGTGTTGATGGGTGAGTTGATTATCTCCTCGAATGCAGGGACTACCTTACCCGATGCACTGACGCTCACTTCGATAGTACCCCTATCGACTTCGGATAAGATCAGATTCTTACGATTGACACTGCTGCGCATAAATGAAATGAGGAAGAATATACCTACAAAGCAGACTATTATGATGCTACCATACTTTATGAACTGCTTTCTACGCTCTTTCGTTCTTACTTCTTTGGGGATCTCTCTATCCATGATTGTTCAATTATTATCGTTTTCACACCATTATGGGCAATGCATGTGCCAAACAGATATAAGACTGATTATCAATAGATAGAATAAAAAACAGAGTGTTCGATAATGAACACTCTGTACGATTTTGGGAGAGAAAAATATAATATTCTGCTCAAATATACTTGCTATACAACACCTTGAGCCATCATGGCATGTGCTACTTTCATGAAACCAGCCACATTTGCACCTTTTACATAGTTGATATAACCATCAGGTTCAGTACCATATTTCACGCAAGCCTCATGAATATTTTTCATGATAGATTTTAGCTTCTCATCAACCTCTTCTTTGCTCCAACTTAAGCGAATTGAGTTTTGAGTCATTTCTAAACCCGAAACAGAAACACCGCCTGCATTGGCAGCTTTACCAGGCGCATATAGTATTTTAGCATCTTGGAACACCTTGATAGCCTCAGGCGTGGAAGGCATATTTGCACCTTCAGAGACAGCCATTACCCCATTAGCTACTAATTCTTTTGCCTCATCGCCATCAATCTCATTTTGTGTAGCCGATGGCAAAGCAATATCACCTTTTTCACTCCATGGACGGGCACCTGCCACATATTTACATCCATAATGTTCGGCATACTCGCGTATACGACCACGATATAAGTTTTTGAGTTCCATGATATAGGCTAGCTTTTCGCTGTCAATACCGTCAGGATCATAGATATAGCCATCCGAATCAGACATCGTAACTACCTTTCCACCTAGTTCGATAACCTTCTCTGTAGTATATTGTGCCACATTACCAGAGCCAGATACTAAACAGACTTTTCCTTTTAGATCCGTACCTTTGGTTTTAAGCATTTCCATGAGGAAGTAAATATTTCCATAACCAGTAGCTTCAGGGCGAATTAGTGAACCACCAAACTCTTGACCTTTGCCTGTAAGTGTTCCTGTGAATTCGCGCGTCAGTTTTTTATACATGCCGAACATGAAACCTACCTCTCGGCCACCTACACCTATATCACCTGCAGGTATATCCATATCAGGGCCGATGTGACGCCAAAGTTCCAGCATAAATGCTTGTGTGAAACGCATTACTTCCATACTTGACTTACCACGTGGAGAAAAGTCTGATCCACCTTTGCCACCACCCATAGGAAGTGTTGTTAGTGCGTTTTTGAAAGTCTGTTCGAAAGCAAGGAATTTAAGGATAGAGAGATTTACAGATGCATGGAAGCGTAATCCACCTTTATATGGTCCGATGGCATTATTGTGTTGAACACGATAGCCCATGTTGGTTTTTACATTTCCTTTATCATCTGCCCAAGTTATGCGAAATTGGAAAACACGATCGGGGATGCATAGTCTTTCAATAAGGTTAGCTTTATCGAATTCAGGATGTAAATTATACTCATCTTCGATAGTGAATAATACTTCTTCCACCGCTTGGTGGTACTCGGGTTCATTTGGAAAACGTCTTTTGAGGTCTTCCAAAACCTGTTGTGCATTCATAACTGTTCTTTTGTTGGTTGTTAATTAATAAAATACTATATTACTTTAAGTTGTGCAAAAGTAATTAAAATATGCTTTGTAAACCAACAAAATGAAAATAAAAACGGCATCAATGTATTAATGTATTACATCAATGCCGTTTCAGTAGTTCTAATTGATGTTATTTATTTCTCTTCTTCAAAGATTTGACGACTGGAATAAATACCAATGCACCAGAAATCAGAAGCATCATAATGACAGGACCATCAATGCGTTCGGCCCCAACAATAACAAAAGTAGCAAGTATGACCCAAAGCAATATAATACATATCATTTGGGACATAGAAAGAGGTTTTTTCATTTATTCATCTTTTTCTTTTCGACAATAGCATCGATGACAGCTACCGCCGTTATGTTAATAATATCACGTACCGAGCTTTCAAAATCGGTAAAGTGAATAGGCTTATTCAGCCCCATTTGAATCGGTCCGATGAACTCGATATCCGAGTCCATCATCTGTAATAATTGATATCCAGCATTAGCAGAGCTCAAATTGGGGAAGATCATCGTATTCACATCCTTATCCTTTAAACGGGTAAAAGGGTATTTTATGTCGCGCAAAGTACGATTCATTGCAAAATTAACTTGCATTTCACCATCTATTAACAAATCGGTATACTCTTTCTGCATCACATCTACTGCTTCATGTACAATTGATGGGCTACCAATCTGATCTGCGCCGAAGTTAGAATAGCTGATCATCGCCATCACAGGAGTATGATTAAAGAATCGCACTGTCTTATCAGCTAACTTAGCAATGTCTATCAGCGTATCTGTTCCCGGATGACGATTTATCAATGTATCAGCCAAGAAATATGTCCCTTTTTTGGAATTCAAGATATGCATTGTACCAAAATGCTTATAACCAGGCTGAATACCGATAACCTCTTTAGCAACCTTGATAGTATTACTATATTTGGTATATAGACCAGTTATGAAAGCATCAGCATCACCTGTTTCAACCATCATCATGCCAAAATAATTGCGTTCGAACATCTTATCATTTGCCTCTTCAAAAGTAAAACCTTCACGACAGCGTTTTTTATTTAGTAGATGGGCATAGCGTTCACGTCGAACGGCTTCGTTGGGGTGTCGAAGATTGACTATTTCAATACCTTCGAGACTCAAATCCAACTCTACCGCCAGCTTTTCTATCGTCTCATTATTGCCTAATAGAATAGGATGACAGATGCCTTCTGACTTGGCCTCTACGGCCGCCTTCAGCATGTTGGGATGTGTGCTTTCAGCAAATACCACGCGTTGCGGATTGCGACGTGCAGTATCATGCAGTTGACGCGAGAGCTTAGATTCATAACCCATCAATTCGCGTAGGTGAATCTGGTAAGCGTCCCAATCTTCGATGGGTTGACGAGCTACACCACTCTCCATGGCAGCTTTGGCCACTGCGCACGAAACAACAGTAATCAAGCGTGGGTCAACAGGTTTTGGGATGAAATATTCGGGGCCAAAACTGAAGTTGTTTACTTGATAGGCTTCATTTACTACATCAGGCACTGGTTGCTTGGCTAAGTCTGCGATAGCATGTACTGCTGCTATCTTCATCTCCTCATTGATAGCGCTGGCATGCGTATCAAGTGCACCTCTAAATATATAAGGAAACCCTATTACATTATTGATTTGGTTGGGGTAATCTGACCGACCGGTAGACATCAACACATCAGGGCGCGCTGACATCGCATCTTCATACGAAATTTCTGGAGTAGGATTGGCCAATGCAAATACGATGGGATGATCGGCCATACTGCGTACCATGTCTTGTGACAAAACATTGCCTTTCGAGAGTCCCAAGAAGACGTCTGCTCCCTTTATGGCCTCTGCAAGAGTCTTTATATCCTTGCGTTGGGTAGCAAAATAGCGTTTCTGCTCATTAAGGTCAGTACGGTCATTACTTATCACCCCTTTGCTGTCTAGCATCACTATGTTTTCACGTTTTGCTCCCAGAGCTTCATATAGTTTGGTGCAGGATACAGCGGAGGCTCCTGCGCCGTTAACTACTATTTTAACCTCATCTATCTTCTTGCCTGCCACTTGGAGTGCATTGAGCAATCCAGCGCTGGAGATGATTGCTGTACCATGTTGGTCATCGTGCATTACCGGAATGTCAAGTTCTTCTTTCAGTCGACGTTCTATCTCAAAGCATTCGGGCGCTTTAATATCTTCCAGATTGATACCACCGAATGTTGGGGCAATAGCCTTTACAGCCTCGATAAACTTTTCCGGATCTTTCTCATTTACTTCGATATCAAAAACATCTATACCTGCGTATATCTTGAAAAGCAATCCTTTGCCTTCCATTACGGGTTTTCCAGCCAAGGCACCGATGTCGCCTAATCCTAATACAGCTGTACCATTTGATATTACAGCGACTAAGTTGCCTTTAGCGGTATATTTGTATGCATCCTCGGGATTCTTTTCAATTTCTAAACACGGTTCGGCTACTCCTGGCGAGTAGGCTAATGAAAGGTCGTTTTGCGTGCTATAGGGTTTGGTAGGTATCACTTCTATCTTGCCTGGTTTGCCTTGCGCGTGATATTGCAAGGCGGCTTCTTTTGTAATTTTGGCCATAGTTGATTTATCTAAGTTGTTAAATGTTGGCGGCAAATGTAGCAATTTATGTTTGTAATTGTTATTTCGTGTGCGTTTTTTATTTATGAATAGTAAGTAAAATAGGCACATATCAGAATATCTATTCTATTTTGTGCCTATTTACATCTCAATTGTTATTCACTACTATTGTAAGAATACGTTGGGTTCTAATATTCCATATTGATTGGTCACATCCACTACCTTAAGTAAGTTTCCATCTGGTTGGTAGAACATTTGATTCATCCCCTCCACATTGTTTTGCCCTACTTTGATAACGAATATAGGTTGCCATTTGGGGAAATTGACCAGTGTCACGGTTTCAACTATCCAACTGCCATATTCACTGCTGACAAAGGCATTGTACACTGCTGTGGGTGCCTCATCAATGCTGCCCAAGGCTGTTTGTTCCATCACCCACTGACCTTGTTTATTGAACCAGATAGACTTATTATAGCCATCAAACTCGAATTGTCCTTTATAGTATCCCTGATCTTGCGACCAGATCACTAAACTCACCTGTGGGTAGTATTTTTTGAAAGCTGCCTGTATATTGGCAGGCGCATCAATCGCAAATAGTGCTGTTGATGCGATGATTGTCATCAAAAAGATGAATCCCAATAATCTTTTCATATCGACTTATATCTTGTTTACTAATCCTTTGATTTCGTATAGCAAAATAACGCACCTGCGGGTGTCATTGTTCGATAGAAGAAGGGATGTATCTTTATGCTTTCAATGCTTGAGCAATATCTTCTATGATATCCTCCGCATTTTCGATGCCTACCGATAAACGTATAAGATCAGGACGCACACCCGCCTCAATCAGCTGCTCGTCGCTAAGTTGGCGATGAGTATGGCTGGCAGGATGTAGAACGCAAGTGCGTGCATCTGCCACGTGGGTAACGATAGCCACCATTTTGAGCGCATCCATAAAACGGATCGATGTCTCTCTGCCACCTTTTAATCCAAACGAGATTACACCACAAGAACCCTTTGGCAGATATTTTTGCGCTAATGCATAATATTTGTTTCCTGGAAGTCCACAATAATTGACCCAAGCCACTTCATCGCACTGCTGGAGATATTCGGCCACTTTCTGCGCGTTTACGCAATGTTGTCGCATGCGCAAATGTAGAGTTTCCAGACCTAGATTTAACAAGAATGAGTTTTGTGGACTTGGGATACTTCCTAGGTCGCGCATTAGTTGTGCAGTGGCTTTTGTGATATAAGCCATCTTGCCAAATGATTTTGTATAGGTCAGTCCATGATAAGATTCATCAGGCGTGCAGAGTCCAGGAAACTTATCAGCATACTTGTCCCAATCGAAATTACCACTGTCTACGATGCAACCGCCTACAGCCGCCGCATGTCCATCCATGTATTTAGTGGTAGAATGTACTACAATATCAGCTCCCCACTCGAAAGGACGACAGTTGATAGGTGTTGGGAAAGTATTATCTATGATCAGGGGCACACCTTGTGCCTTGGCAATTCGCGCAAACTTTTCGATATCGAGTACCTCTAATGATGGATTAGAGATGGTCTCACCAAATAGCGCCTTTGTATTTTCACGAAACGCATCCATGATCTCGTCTTCAGAAGAGTCGGGGTTGACAAAGGTAACTTCAATGCCCAGCTTTTTCATTGTCACAGCAAACAGATTGAATGTGCCGCCATAAATGGCCGAGGAACATACAAAATGATCGCCCGCTTGACATATATTGAAGATAGCGTAAAAATTGGCTGCTTGGCCACTCGAGGTGAGCATTGCAGCTACGCCACCCTCCAATGCCGCAATTTTGGCTGCTACAGCATCATTTGTCGGATTTTGTAAGCGCGTATAGAAATACCCCGAATCTTCCAAGTCGAATAGGCGAGCCATCTGTTCGCTCGTATCATATTTAAATGTAGTACTCTGATAGATAGGTAGAATGCGAGGATCGCCTTTGCGGGGTGTCCAGCCAGCTTGTACACATAGCGTTTCTGGCTTGAATTTATTTGCCATAATAAATGATATTATTAATGTAATGGTAGTTTTATTCTTAACGAGCGCAAAAATAATCAAAAATATCCATAAGCAAATGGGTTAAAAGTTAGAATATATATATTATTCTTTGATTTTGAGGATTTTACTGTTAACAGGATTGCTTTTACGTTAATAAATACTGTATTTAGCCCTCAAAGACAAGGATAATTTGCAGATATCCCAAAAGTCCGTATCTTTGTACTGTGTTTTTCATAGTATTAGATTTAAGGTTAACAAAAGATTGGCTGTCTGGGATAGATAGCCTTTTTTTATGCCCATAAGCATTCTCTTTTCTTTACATATTCTACTATCCAGTTTTTCCTCTTCTCAACTTGTCTACTGATCAGCCTTATTGCATTTGCTCAATAGCCCTACTCCATACGGTGATTAGCCGCGATTAGTATTTTGAATAACCCTCAATGATTTCACACCTAAATAAGGTTGATTTTACACTGACTCATTCTGTTAATTACGTTAATACTAATCGTTAATTAGTTAACAACTACATTTTTAATATTAATTCGTGTTATACAACCGATTTATTTGCCGTAATTGTTTGATATATAATAAATGAATACTATATTTGTATAGTGTTTTTTCATAAGTATTAGATTTTAAGGTTGACAAAGATAGGCTGCTCGTGATGGGTAGCCTTTTTTTTATGCACAACATAGTTGTCTATATGACAATCATAAGATCGATGCATTGCTGTAGTTTTATAGATTATTCTCTTTTTATCATTTAATGAATCTCTTTTCTCATTGATATTAATAATTTGCATTTTGAGCAAAAGCCAAAAGCATTTGTTATATACTAATACGGATAAACTTTAATTTACTAACCACTTCTTTAAATCCTTAAGACGTATGGTACAGAAGCGATATTACAGACCACTTTTTCTATTACTGTTTGCATTATTGCTTGTAGGCTGTACAGGCAAAAAAAATACACCAACATCTATTGATTTCTCTGGCTCGTATTCAAAGGCAGATATAAACAATGCGCAACAAGTCATTACTTATTACGAAAATTCGATTGCTCTTTTAAAGTCTATGGTGCCGGAGAAGGGCATTAATGCAATTATAGCATTTATGGACAAGGGTGATGTTAACACAAATACATATCCATCTATCAGTTTACCTGCCATTTCCGAAGAACAGCTTGCCGCACTGATGAATCCAGGGGCGTGCTTTGATACAGAAACACGTGAGACTTTAAAGCTAAACTATGCCTATTTGTTTGAAGTAGTTCTTAAGTTTCATAAGAACTATGATTATTACTTGTCCAATGCTTCTGATATGACGTCTGAACAGAAATGGGAAAATGATAAGTTGGCCAATCAATTAGGGCTAGAGATTTCAGAATATAAACAGCAAATATATGATGCTTTGGCACCTGCAATAGACGATGCATTTTTCATAGTATTGGAAAACTCTATATCGCGAAAGCAAACTATGCTAATGAAGCAAATGGACCTGAATATGCTCTCCATACTCAATCTTTATGCGCGCAAAGGTTTGGCCGATGGAAGATTAATAGACAAGCATGCAGATCATTTGCAGAATGAGTTGGATCAAGCCAAACAACTTAAAATAGTTGGGGATGATGATACAAGCATTCAACTCTATCTAGAATACTTGCAAGCCGTAGATCTTTTTTTGAATCAAACACGGCTAGTTCGCCAAGACATAGAATTTAGTGAGGACAGTTATGATATGCTTTCTTCAGCCTATGCCACAGCTGTTATTTAGGTTCTATTTATGATAGTTTTTTGCATCAGAGTGATAAAATTTACCCAAAAAGGTGCATATGACTAAAGATTTGTGTTTTTTTGCATGAGCTAATTTCTAATTGCAGAAAAAATACAGAAAAATGAAGAGTTTTGCATCAGATAATAATTCAGGGATTCACCCGCAAATCATGCAGGCGATAATAGATGCTAATGATGAGCATGCTTTGGGATACGGCGATGATTTATGGACGCAGACTGCAGAATCAGCGGTAAAGAATGAGTTGGGAAAAGATGTGGAACCGCTTTTTGTGTTCAATGGAACAGGGAGCAATGTAGTGGCATTGCAATTGATGACTCGCTCGTACAACAGTATTCTTTGCGCAGAGACTGCACATATCTATGTAGACGAGTGTGGAGCTCCTGTCAAGATGACTGGCGCACAGATACGCCCCATTGCCACAAAAGACGGGAAATTGACTCCAGAATTGATAAAACCTTATTTGATAGGTTTTGGCGATCAACATCATTCACAACCATCAGCCATTTATATATCTCAATCTACAGAGTTGGGCACAATTTATAGTATTGATGAACTGAAAGCCATCACTGCACTGGCGCATCAACATGGCATGCATGTACATATGGATGGAGCACGCATAGCCAATGCCTGTGCCGCACTTAACGTCTCGCTTCGAGAGATGGTGACAGATTGTGCTATAGACACTGTGACGCTGGGTGGCACTAAAAATGGGATGATGAT
Organism: uncultured Bacteroides sp.; assembly: GCA_947074295.1. Taxonomy (GTDB): domain Bacteria; phylum Bacteroidota; class Bacteroidia; order Bacteroidales; family Bacteroidaceae; genus Bacteroides. The sequence goes on from CAMTPC010000094.1 coordinate 11,502, forward strand.
GGGGGAATGCGTAGTGGTATTGTGCGATGATTTGAAACCATCGGCCAAGTTTGTGCGAAAACAATCAGCACAATTGGCCTCTAAGATGCGCTATCTATCGTGCCAATTCAGTGCCTATCTCACTGATGAGTTGTGGTTAAAAAATGCCAAGCATGCCAATGAAATGGCTATTATCTTGGCTGCAGGTTTCAATCAAATAAAAGGAGCCACATTAACGCAATCATTACAAACCAACCAAATCTTCATAAGTCTGCCCAGAGATTTGGTAGATATTTTGCTAAAGCACTATTTCTTTTACTTTTGGAATGAAGCAAATAACGAAGTCCGCTTTGTAACCTCATACGATACTTATAAAGAAGATGTGGAAGATTTTATAGCTATCCTACATCATGAGGCAGGTAAACTAGGTTTGTTTATTGAAAAAGAAGATTAAATGAAGAATATGATAAAAAGAGAAGCGATGAAGCAATCAATAAAAAGACTATTAATAGCAGGTATATGTTGCTTAGCAATAACCCCTATGGTATGCGCCCAAAAACTGGCAAAAGATGTCTTTATCAATATGCCCGATTCGTTGAGCTTATTGCTAACTGCGGTAAACAGGGCGGATTGTATCGACTTTCTGGAAAGCAATATGGCTGCACGTGTGGAGAATAGATTTGGGAAAACTAGTGAAATGACGGCTCTGACAGATGATTATATACAGATGAAAATGACCTCTCAAAGCAGCTGGGAAATGAAGGTGTTACCGTTGAATGATTCGATCCAAGTGATATGCACCATCTCTACTGTATGTGCGCCAGCTTGCGATAGCGATATCCGTTTTTACGATATGGAATGGAAGGAGCTTCCCAAGCAGGGATTGATGGATATCGAATTGACTCCCATTTCTTTTATGGGCAATATTTCGGATAGAATTGAGGAGTTTGCTAAGGCTATGATTCCTTCTGATGTATTTCTAACTAAAGCATCATTCAACCCAGATGAACGTTCAATTCAACTAGAGTGGACTACGCCTGACTATATGGAAAAAGAGGCCGCCGAAAAGATAAAACCTTTTATCGGGCAGCCTCTAGTATTTAAATGGGTAGATGGTCGGTTTATTCCTGAGTCTTTAAGCATTCATCAATAAAAGCCTTCATCTCCTCTGCATGTTGTTCCACACTTTGCAAGAGCTTGAATTGCGCTTTGGTACGAACTAAGTTATGTTCGGGATATTTAGTCTTATAGTAAGTATCGCCGTTGATATAATCAGCCAAGAAACGCACACATTGCATATAGGGAAATAGTGCCGCTGCATATGGAAGATTCTCTATTTCGATAGGCGTAAGGAATGATCCTGCGCCTTCTAAATAACCTTTCGTGAAAGCACGGAATATATCCATATTGAAACCGACACGATCCAGATCCATATCATCTTCATCACCCGTATTGGCACCTGTTCTCAGAAAATCGCCATAGTCTGAAAATATAAAACTAGGCATCACTGTATCAAGGTCGATCACACATAGTACCTTGCCGTCTTCATCAAACATCATATTATTCACCTTCGTATCACAGTGGCACACGCGTTTGGGAAGTTGTCCTTCTCTATAAAGCTGTTCAGCTTTACACATCTCATCGGCACGCTTTTCAATCTCATCCAGGTAGTATTTAACTTCGTCTACACGACTTGCTGCATTTGCAGCCACTGCATCGCGAAGCTGCTTCAACCTGAATTCCATATTGTGAAAATTAGGAATGGTTTCACCCAATTTGGCTGGGATATCAGCTAGCTTAGCTTGAAAATCCCCAAACGCCTTACCCGCATAGTATGAATATTCCGGATTGACAGTTTCATAAGTTGTTGCATTGGGGATAAAAGTCATCATTCTCCAATAGCTATCACCGTCATAAAAGTAACTTTTATCATTGTTACTCGCAATGAAATGCAATACTTTACGGTCAATGTCATCTTCACCCTCTTCTTCTAGCTTATGGCGAATGTGAGAAGTCACAGCATCGATGTTGTCTTGTAGCATCTCTACATCTTGAAAAATGGCATGATTAATGCGCTGCAATACATAATTGGGGTCTTCTGTACCTTTGGTAACTACTTTATAGGTATCATTGATAAGTCCTGTGCCAAGTGGTTTTACTTCGTCTATAACACCAACGATCTGAAAATTTTCGATAATATCGAAGAGTTTTTGCATAATACTATTTATTTAAGTCGTAAAAGTTAGAATTGGTTTGAGTTTGCGAAGATAATCAGTGAAAAAGAAAAAAACATATAATAAGTAGAAAAATATACATCCTTAATATAAGTTTTGATTGAAATATCAACGTCTATCATAGTACTGCTTGATGTATTCGTAAACCTCATTCTTATCACTTTGGAAAGTGAGTTGATCGACTAGACGATAAAAATTATTCTTATCCACAATATTGGGATATATCTTTTTTATAAGGCTCTTCTTGTCGCTACTAAAATTAAATGATTTGAGTAGAATGATACATTGGTCTGTGGTGAAGCTGGCAGACATGAGCGTTTGATCTAGGAATAGTTCCTTGTCGGAGGTGAAAGAAATATTTTTGTACCTATTATAGAATTCATCAAAATCTCTATCATTCATTTCTATTCGCTGTTCGCGATGAGGATGTCTATTGTTATATCTATTGTCTACGTCTATTACTACTTCCTCAACTCCGCCTCGATATGAAATAAAGGAGTCGTATAAACAATTATTTTTTCGCCAATAATCGTCTTTTGCACTAAAAATTTCCAATCTATATGTCCCATAGGAAAGATTGGCTATAAAGCAGCTAAATGTTGGTGCTGAAACTTGCTGTCCGTCAAGATAGACAACGACTCTCTCATTTAAACTTTCTATTTGCAAACCTTGGATGGGTGTGGCGCTTAATATGCCTGTCATTAATAAGATGAGAAGACACGAGATCTGTTTTTTCATTCGAATTCTAGTTTTTGTTATACTTAGCAAAAGTAATAGTATTTTGGAATGAGAGTGAAGCATAATTCCTATTTATGTTTAGGGATTCTCCTATATTAGTACTTAGTTTATCCGCAAAGCCCGATGATCTCTGTTAGGAGGGTAAAGTAGGGGTGCAAGAGCTTCCGCGAAGAAGCAATCTTTGGCTCACCCGATAAACCATGGGGAGTTGACTAACAATACCATCTTTGCATCATGGATACAAATGGATTATTACTTCTAGCACAGGTTGTTTTACCAAGCGATATACTAAAGCGATTTACGATAACAAAAGTTGAGTCAGATAATAGCGATATC
>CAMTPC010000095.1 GCA_947074295.1 uncultured Bacteroides sp.
AAATCAACTAAATTGTATCACCATTAAAAACAAATCGTATGAAAAAGAAACTATTGTATATTCACGGACTCTCCTCATCGGGTGCATCAGGTACAGTTGGCAATCTAAGACAGCTATTGCCATCGTGGGAAATTATTGCCCCCGATCTGCCTATACAACCCATGGAGGCATTGACTCTACTTCGAACTATATGCGACGAAGAACGACCAGACCTGGTAGTAGGTACATCTATGGGAGGAATGTTTGCCCAGCAGATGCATGGCTTCGAGAAGATTTTGATTAATCCCTCCTTCCATGTTTCAGATTTCATGCGTCGTAATATAGGTGTGCAACCCTTCTTTAATGCTCGTCGGGATGGAGTGAATCAATATGAAATAACCCCACAGCTATGTGATGCATATAAAGAACTGGAGAGTCATCAGTTTGAAGGTATCACGCCTTATGATGAGGTCCATACCTATGCCTTCTTTGGAAAACACGATCCTTTGGTGAATTGCCAGGAAGAATACAAACAGCATTATACAAAAATGCAACTGTTTGATGGGGAGCATCGACTTAACTATCAGATAGTAGAGACCGTGATAGTACCCTTCGTGCTTTCGCTTTTTTAGTGATTTGACTTGTGTAAACTAGACTTAGCCTTACCTTTGTCTATCTTTAAAACCATCGACCTATGCGAAATCTGAGTTTTCTTTTTCTTCTGTTATCTCTCCTTTTAGTATCGGCTTGTTCGCCAAAGGAAATACGCTACCGTATCGGGGTTTCACAATGCAGCGATGACGAGTGGCGCAATAAAATGAACAAGGAGATAAAGCGCGAAGCTCTATTCTATGATGGAGTGGAAATAGACATTCGCACTTCAAAAGATGATAATCAAACACAGATAGCGGATATAGAAGATTTGCTCGATGAAGGAATTGATCTATTGGTGGTGGCGCCCAATGAGGCGGAAGCCATTGCACCTGCTGTGGAGCAGGCTTTAGCAAAAGGTATTCCAGTGATAGTGGTCGATAGGAAGATAGCGTCAGATAACTATACGGCTTATATAGGCGCTGACAATTATGAGATAGGACGAACTGCTGGAGAGTATATCATCAGTAGGTTGGGCGGTAAAGGGACAGTTGTAGAGATTACCGGACTGACAGGTTCGACACCGGCAATGGAACGACATCGGGGAATGATGGATGCTTTGACTAAAGCTCCTGATATCAGGATAGTTGGTAAAATAGAAGGCGACTGGTTGCAGGATGAGGCCGAACACCAGATGGAACGATTGTTGCTAGAAGGGGTAGAGGCCGATCTGGTATTTGCACAAAACGACCGGATGGCCTATGGGGCTTATCTGGCTGCACAAGAACAAGGGAAGGCGGATGATATAACTTTTGTGGGTGTGGATGCACTCTCGGGTGAGGGATATGGGCTGAATCAGGTGCGTGATGGACTACTAGACGCTACTTTTATATACCCAACGGGGGGTGATAGGGTGTTGCAAACTGCTATGAACATTCTGAAAAAGCAGCCTTACGATAAAGAGACTATCCTCGCTACAGCTTTAGTAGATAAAGGCAATGCACGATTAATGCAAATGCAGACAGCTGAAATAACGGCTCAGGATGAAAAATTGGAAAGGCTCAATGGGCAAATTGACGAGTATTGGTCGAGATACTCGGTACAGACTTTCTTCTTGTATGCCTGCATCATCTGCCTGATCTTGTTTGCTGGACTAATGACTATGATTGTACGTGCCTACTGGATGAAGAATAGAATGAATCTGGAACTCTCTTCTCAGAAACATCAGTTGGAGAAGCAGCGCGATCAATTGATTTCTCTGCAAGATCAACTGGAAAAAGCAACACAAGCTAAGTTGGTTTTCTTTACGAATATATCGCATGATATTCGTACACCTCTCACTTTGATTGCCGACCCAGTGGAACAACTACTGGAGAATGATCGATTGGATGCCAAACAATCTGCATTGCTAGGCATAGTGCACAAGAATGTGAATATACTACTGAGATTGGTCAATCAGATATTGGATTTCCGGAAATTTGAGAATGATAAATTAGAGCTGAAACCTGTAGCTGTTTTGTTGGATGCTGCTCTGAAGGATTGGGCTCAAATATTTCAGCCTTTGGCATTGAAAAAGCATATCCACTTTAAACAAAACATAATAGAAGCTGATTATGCTTTACTGGTGGATGTGGATAAGATGGAACGTATTTATTTTAATCTATTGTACAATGCAATGAAATTCACTCCCGAAAATGGTAGTGTGGAAGTAGAGCTGAGTAAAGTGGAGCGTGCAGGTGTCCAATATATATCGTTGACGGTGGCCGATACCGGTAAAGGTATTTCAACGGAACACATGAAGCATATCTTTGACCGATTCTACCAAACCGAGATAAACCCTACAGGTTCGGGCATTGGGTTGGCATTGGTAAAAGCCTTGGTAGAACTTCAAAAAGGAACTATAAACGTTGACAGTACACCAGGAGAGGGAACCCGCTTCGTGATAGAGCTACCTGTTACACCTGCAGTCATAAGTCATGAATCGAATTCGTATAAACCGATTGATGCCGATGCTATAGCCGAAGAGTTGACAGATGTCATTGTAGATGAATCGCAAAATGACGGAAATAAAGAGTGCATATTGATTATTGACGACAATCAGGATGTGCGTCAATATGTAGCGACATTACTGAGGAGTAACTATACTGTGCTCGAAGCAGATAATGGACAATTGGGCTTACAGATGGCGATGCGCTATGTGCCCGATGCGGTGATTTGTGATATCATGATGCCAGTGATGGATGGGCTGGAGTGCTGCCGCTTATTGAAATCAGAGTTGCAAACATCTCATATTCCAGTAGTGTTGCTCACGGCATGTGCTTTGGACGAACAGCGTGTGGCTGGTTTGGATAGCGGAGCCGATTCTTATATAGCCAAACCTTTCAATTCTAAAGTGTTACTGGCTAGTGTACGAAATTTGATTCGTAATCGTCAACAGTTGAAGCAATTCTTTGGCGACCACCAATCTATAAAGAAAGAAGCAGTGAGTGAGCTAGACAAAAGCTTTGCCGAACGTTTCAGAGAATTGATAGAAAAACGTTTGTCTGATCCAGCACTATCAGTTGAAACACTCGGAAATGAGATGGGGCTGAGTCGTGTGCAGTTGTATCGGAAAATAAAATCGCTGACCAACTATTCCCCTGTAGAGTTGCTTCGTATAGCGCGTTTGAAAAGAGCGGCATCGTTATTGGCATCGACCGAGAAAAGTATCTCGGAAGTGGCCTATGAAGTGGGATTTACCACTCCCTCTTATTTTACGAAATGCTACACAGAATATTTTGGCGAGAACCCTACGGCATTAGTGAAAAAGAAGAAGGGTTGAGATACAAAAAAAGAGGATAGTTCCAGTGCCTATCCTCTTTCCATAAAAGCAAATATAGTCTACGATTTACATCAATAAACTTCGATTTCGTCAATGGCAATATCTGCCTGAATCAAATCACCTGGGGTGTCGCGGCGACAATCAACGCCATTTTTCAGTGTTCCGCCATTTTGGAATACCAGTCTCAAATACGATGTACCTACAACGTCAAAATTAACTTGATCGGTATATGCTGTACGTCTATCATCTGCATAAGTACGCGAGAAAGTGGCATGTGCTACTTGATGATAATTGATACCATCTGATGAGGCTTCAACTGTGAGTTGGCTTGGAGGTAATATGCGATAAGCGGGATTGTAGAGTGAGCCAAAAACTATTTGACTTACAGCAGTAGGCTCATCAAACTTGAAATCTACAACCAATTCCTTGCACACATCATCCATAGGAAATGTGGTCCATGGTACGTAGGAGGCATTATTGCCACGTTTGCCATTGGTCAATCCCACAGTAATGGTGTCAGCGCCTAGCCTATCATCATCACCTAAGATATCACCTGTCATCCAGCCTTTTGCTGGTGAAGATGTATAAGCCTTGCCACTTACCAGGTTACCATATAAAGGCTTGTGGCGAGTATTGCCGATTTTCTTTCCTTCTTTGAACGCGGCAGTCTTAAGATCAATATTGCTGGTCAATGGGAAAGGACTTGTGTAAAGATTCGACTTCGTAGTGGGTTCGCTACCATCTATAGTATAGTAAACCTGCGCCGATGGATTGAAGCAATCGAGGATCACTAGTAGCTGATCATTCACTACTTTCGTATTTACATTTACATCGAAGAAATTGCGGCAAGCCTCTACTTCTTGGATGTCCAATCGTTCAAACTCCTCCTCCATACGCTCGCAGAAATTGATCCAATCCTTATTATTGTCCAATGTCCATCCTGTCTCGGCAATAGCTGCTAGCTTAGGGAATATTTGATAATCGCGTCGACCTTCTGTTTGCATATATTCGGCCCAAGCATTACCTTGTACACCGATAATATGTTTTTTTACGAGTTCGGGTGCGTCATCGCCAACAGGATTAAACATATATGTATTTTTCAATGTCACATATCCACCGATAGTCACGGGTGCAGTCTCTGGATCTTCTTGATAGAAGTCTAGATACATATAAGGCATGGGTGTCATGATAGCGTTATGACCTGCTTTGGCTGCATTGAGACCACCCTCGATACCCTGCCACGACATGACAGTAGCATTGGGTGCTAATCCTCCTTCGAGAATCTCGTCCCAGCCAATGATGTTTTTACCTTTGTTGTTGATGTACTTCTCCATGCGAGTGATGACATAACTCTGCAACTTTTCTTCCTTGGTGTGGAGTTTATTGTCGATGGGGTTGGGCACTACATCGTCTTTTAAACCTAGTTTTTTGATCAGTGCCTGACAGTTTTCACATTGTGCCCATTCATTCTTGAGACATTCATCACCACCTACATGGATGTATTCGCTTGGAAACAACTCCACTACTTCGTCAATGACTCCTTCAAGGAATTCGAATGTTTCCTCTTTGGGGCAATATGCTTCTTCGAAAATTCCCCATGTTCCTATGATTTCATAAGTGCTGTCTGGGCGGCAAGAAAGATGTGGATATGCTGCAATAGCTGCGCGAGCATGCCCCGGCATTTCTATTTCGGGGATCACATTGATGTATTTGCTTGCTGCATAGGCTACGATATCTTTGATTTCTTCTTGCGTATAATAACCGCCATTTGATTTGGCCTCAAAGCGTTGAGGATAGTAGGTATAATAATAGTCTATGAGTGTGTTGTCTCTTTCGGATGCTTTATTCGTAAGTTCTGGATATTTCTTGATCTCGATTCTCCATCCTTGGTCATCAGTGAGATGCCAATGAAATGTATTCATCTTGTGCTGTGCCAGCATGTCGATGAATTTGTAGACGTACTCTGGAGAAGCAAAGTTACGGCAAACATCAAGCATCATGCCGCGATAGGCGAAGCGGGGGAAATCTTCGATTTCGACAGCTGGAATGGACCAGTCTGCTTTGCGATCGAGCTTTTTGCCATATACAGCCGGTGGTAATAGCTGGTACAGTGTCTGAACACCATAGAAAAAACCATTGGGCTGCGAAGCGGCAATGGTGATGCGTCCAGGAGTAACAGATAACTGATAGGCTTCAATAGGCAAAGTGTCTTGTGTGCAAAACACGATAGCGGGTGAATTAAGTTCGGCACTACTTGCGTCTGCTAGTTGCATTTTAATGCCCGATGTAGCAGCAATACGGGCAATCAGACTATCGGCAATGGCTGTGACTTCAGGGGCGCAGTCGGGCTTGACGATAACTTTGACTTGATGGGTTAAATCAAATCTTCCTTCTTGTGGGATCATCTGATTGGGGAGAGGAATGAGATTGTACTCATTCTTCTTTTCTTTCCTTTCCTGACAGCTCATGGTAATAAACATTAGGATGGAAAGAAGGAGATAGAATCCTTTTTTCATGGTAAAATGTGTGTTAAGTTATATAAATAAAAGGGGGGTCTTATCCTATCTTGCTGATCTTTTTCAGCTTTTCCTCATCAATGATTTTTAGCTTACGTCCATCAATCGTGATGAGGCGTTCTGCTGCAAAGTTGGAGAGGGTTCGGATAGCGTTGGAGGTCGTCATATTCGACAGGTTGGCCAAGTCTTCGCGTGAAAGATAGATGCTGAGGGTGGATCCATCTTCTTCCAAGCCATAGCTTTCTTTAAGGAAAAGTAGTGACTCGGCTAGACGTCCGCGAATATGTTTTTGGGTGAGATTGACGGTACGCTCATCAGAGATACCAAGGTCAATGGATAACTGTTTGATGAAGAACAAAGCTACATCGTTGTTTTGCGAAACGAGTTCGGAAATTGTGGTCATCGGTACCAAGCCTATAGTTGAGGGTTCGAAGGCGGCGGCTGCGGTCACAAAATCTTCTTTGGCAAAGAAGGCACGGTAGGCAAAATATTCGGTAGGCTTAATCATTCGGATGATCTGGCTTCGACCGCCAACGCCTTCCTTATATATCTTTACTTTACCACTGAGCAAACACATCAAATGTGTAGGCTTATCGCCCTCACAATAGATGATCTCATTCTTTTTATAACTTTGTAATGAAAAATTGTTTTTAAGGAACTCCCTTTGTTCTTCATTCAAGGGAGCCCACAAGTCGGATAGTCTTTCCGAAATATCAATGTTCGATAGGCTACTTTTCACCATAAGTGCTGCAAAACTCTGTTGTAAAGCACAAATGTAGAAAGAATATTCGATATATTTATCCAAATACAGTCAAATATTGCACAAAAAGATAGATAATGCATACTTAAATAAGAAAAAATCGACCTTTTGATAGTCGGTTTTAATTTCTTCGAAAAGCTGATGTTTAAATACTCTTATTGCATTTGTTGGGGTAGTATATGACTAAAATTGTAAGGGAGGTGTGAAATGATATTTTTTTTAGGGAAACTGATAATGATACTTAATGAGGTTTGTTTTATGTTTGAACAAACCTCTTTTCGTTTAGAGTGCTTATATATGATAGACTAGATGGATATACCCCTTCTATTGGAATGTATAGTATGAAATATTTACTGTGATTTAAAATAGGTTCTTAAAACTGATAAAAAATAAAATACTCTTTTATGAAACTAAAAGACGGGGTTGTTATAATGTAGTTTTCGTTATTTTTTTTACATTTGTAAGCGATGTAACCTGATTCTTAATTGAAACACCTTGCTACTATATCATTATTGCTTTGTTTCTTCTTTTTGATGGAGGGGGATCTGAAAGCACAAACTGCGCACAAACTACCTGACAAGAATCAGATTTCTGTAGATTCTATAGTGCAGCAGGTTATGTTTTATGCCCCATTTTATGAAAAACTCGTTCGAGAATATCGTGCAGAACTTTATATTAAGGGTTGGCTAGAGATACCTAAAAAGAATTTTGGTTTCCGATTTCTGCCAAAGATGATTCGCATGAAGAAAGGAGTGAATGAGTATCTGATAGAGTCCCTAAGTGATCTGCACTATACAGCTCCTAATATTTATGACCAGAAAGTGAAAGCTAGTTATGGAACTACAAATAGCAGGAGTTTTCAGGCCTCTATGTTGGAGTATTTTCATATGAACATCTATTCTTCGACTATGCTCTATAGTCGCTTTCTGTCACCCTTGAGTAAAAACGGCCATAAATATTATCATTATCACATCGATGATGTCTATTATGTTGGTAATGATTTACAATATCGGATTCGCTTTCGTCCACGAACAAAAAGTGATCGTCTTGTAGGGGGATTTATGGTGATAACCGCTGATGTCTGGAGTATACGGGAGATACGTTTTTCGGGCCGTTCGGGATTGATTACATTCCAAAATCATTTAATGATGGGTGAGGTTGGGGATGATAATGAGTTCTTGCCAGTTCGGTATGACCTCAATGCGATATTCCGTTTTGCTGGTAATGTTGTTGATGGATCTTATACCGCATCGTTAGACTATAAAGATATTGATCTGACGGAGCAGGTGAAATGGGTCAAGCGTAAAAAGAAATATGATTTGACTGAATCGTATACACTGGTTTGTGATACAAATGCTTATAATAAATCGAAGGACTATATGGATTCATTGCGGCACTTTCCATTATTAGAACCCGAATTGAAGCTGTATAATAAATATGTGGGCACTAGAGATTCGTTTGAGTTTAAGAAGACGAAGAATAGTCGGGTGTTTTGGGGTGAAGTGGGCGATTTCCTGATTAGTGATATCAATATAAATCTAGCAAATGTCGGCAGTGTGCGCTGTTCTCCCATTATTAACCCGTTTCTGTTGAGTTATGGCCGAAAAAGTGGTTTCGCATGGCGTCAAGATTTTAAGTTCAACCGTCTTTTTAATGATGATAAATTATTAAGGATAGTGCCGCGTATAGGATATAATTTTACGCGAAAGGAATTTTACTGGTCTGTTAATGGTGATTTTGACTATCTGCCTGAAAAGCGGGGGAGTATACATTTGAGTTTTGGTAATGGGAATCGGATTTATAGTAGTGATGTATTGGATGATCTGAAGGCTATGCCCGATAGCCTGTTTGATTTCAATGCCTTACACTTGGATTACTTCCGTGACCTTTTCTTTAATTTTAGTCATAGTATAGAAGTCGTCAATGGACTTAATGTCGATGTAGGTATTGCAGTCCATAAACGAGTGCCATTGAAAAGCTCTAAACTAATTGCTTTGGATCCAGATATACCTATACCACCAGAGGTGAGCGAAAAAGTAAGGGCTAATTATATAAGTTTTGCGCCTGGAATACGTGTGGAGTGGACACCTTGCCTTTATTATTATATGAATGGACGGAGGAAGATTAATCTACGTTCTCGTTTCCCGACTTTTGCGGTCGATTATGAACGAGGCATAAAAGGTGTATTCAATAGCACGGGGCAATATGAACGAATTGAATTCGATCTTCAGCATCATATACCGCTAAATTTTATGCGAAATATCTATTATCGAGTAGGCTTTGGTATGTTCAGCAATCAAGATGAACTCTATTTTGTTGATTTTGTGAATTTCTCTCGAAATAACTTGCCAACGGGTTGGAATGATGATATTGGCGGAATTTTTCATCTATTGGATGGTAGATGGTACAACTCCTCACGTAATTATGTGCGGGCGCATCTGACTTATGAAGCCCCTTTCCTTTTCTTGCGTCATTTAATGAAATATTCGCGCTATGTGCAAAACGAAAGATTGTATGTAAGTACGCTGTTTGTACCACATCTCAAACCCTATGTTGAGATAGGATATGGCATTGGTACACATATATTTGACTTTGGAGTTTTCGTTAGCGCAGCCAACTGGAGGTACCGCGAAATTGGCTGCAAGTTTACATTCGAGCTTTTCAATCGATGAACCACTTGCCTTGTGGCTTTTGAAATAGATAAAAAAGCGTAAAACGCTGAAAATTACATGCTACACATAGCTTTTTTTATACCTTTCTTTTTTGCTCTCGTGAAAAAGAGCTATCTTTGCAGCCGAATTTAGATAATATAATGTCTAACTTAATTAAAGTACTAAACAATTATTATTAATGGAAGATTTAAAGAAAGTTGCTCCAATTGAAGATTTCAACTGGGATGCTTATGAAAAAGGAGAAGCGCTTACAACTGTAAGCCATGACGAGCTTGAAAAAGCTTATGACAGTACTCTTAACAAGGTAAATGACCGTGAGGTTGTAGATGGTACTGTAATTTCGATGAACAAACGTGAAGTTGTTGTTAACATCGGCTACAAATCAGATGGTATCATTCCTTTGAATGAATTCCGTTACAATCCTGAATTGACTGTAGGTGATACTGTAGAAGTATATATCGAAAATCAAGAGGACAAAAAAGGACAACTAGTGTTGTCACACCGCAAAGCTCGCGCTACTCGTTCTTGGGATCGTGTTAACGCTGCTTTGGAAAATGAAGAAATTATCAAGGGTTACATCAAGTGCCGTACTAAGGGTGGTATGATCGTAGACGTATTTGGCATAGAAGCGTTCTTGCCAGGTTCTCAGATCGATGTTAAGCCAATCCGCGACTACGATGTATTCGTTGGCAAAACAATGGAATTCAAAGTTGTTAAAATCAACCAAGAATTCAAAAACGTGGTTGTTTCTCACAAAGCTCTTATCGAAGCTGAATTGGAACAACAGAAGAAAGAAATTATCGGTAAACTTGAAAAAGGACAAGTTCTTGAAGGTACCGTTAAAAATATCACATCTTATGGTGTATTCATCGACCTTGGTGGCGTAGATGGTTTGATTCACATCACTGACCTTTCTTGGGGCCGTGTAAGCGATCCAAAAGAAGTTGTTGAATTAGATCAAAAATTGAACGTTGTAATTCTTGACTTTGATGACGAGAAAAAACGTATCGCTCTTGGTTTGAAACAACTTACTCCTCATCCATGGGATGCATTAGATGCTAACCTACAAGTTGGTGACAAAGTGAAAGGTAAAGTAGTGGTTATGGCTGACTACGGTGCATTCATCGAAATCGCTACTGGCGTTGAAGGTTTGATCCACGTATCTGAAATGTCTTGGTCACAACACTTGCGTTCGGCTCAAGACTTTATGAAGGTAGGTGACGAAGTGGAAGCTGTTGTATTGACTTTGGACCGCGAAGAACGTAAGATGTCTTTGGGTATCAAACAATTGAAACAAGATCCATGGGAAACTATCGAAGAAAAATATCCAGTTGCTTCTAAGCACACAGCTAAAGTTCGTAACTTCACTAACTTCGGTGTATTCGTAGAAATCGAAGAAGGTGTTGATGGTTTGATCCACATCTCTGACCTTTCTTGGACTAAGAAAGTAAAACACCCATCAGAATTCACTCAGATTGGTGCTGACATCGATGTTCAGGTATTGGAAATCGACAAAGAAAACCGTCGTTTGAGCCTTGGTCACAAACAGTTGGAAGAAAATCCATGGGATGTATTCGAAACTGTATTTACTGTAGGTTCTGTACACGAAGGTACTATCATCGAAATGTTGGATAAGGGTGCAGTAGTTGCTCTTCCTTACGGTGTTGAAGGTTTTGCTACTCCTAAGCACTTGGTGAAAGAAGATGGCGCTCAAGCTCAATTGGACGAGAAACTTGACTTTAAAGTAATCGAGTTCAATAAAGATGCAAAACGTATCATCCTTTCTCATAGCCGTATCTTCGAAGATGTAGTTAAGGCTGAAGAAAAAGCAGAAAAGAAAGCTGCTGCCGCTTCTAAAAAAGCTTCAAAGAAAGACGAAACTCCTATGATCCAAAATCAAGCTGCTTCTACTACTTTGGGTGACCTTGATGCACTTGCTGCTTTGAAAGAGCAAATGGAAGGAAAGAAATAATTTGATTATTTCAATATAGATTAATAGAAAGGGTATCAACAACGATACCCTTTTTTTGTTATAATAAGAAGATAGATATGGAAAAATTTGAAGTAAATATACTAGGATGTGGGTCTGCTTTGCCTACCACACGCCATTTGCCGACATCACAGGTAGTAAATGTACGTGATAAACTTTTTATGATTGATTGTGGTGAAGGTACTCAATTGCAAATACGTAAATCGAAGTTAAGATTTTCTCGTCTGAATCATATATTTATTTCTCATCTTCATGGTGATCATTGTTTCGGTCTTATGGGATTGATTTCTTCTTTAGGTCTCTTAGGACGAACTGCAAAACTTCATATCTATTCTCCTCTAGGGCTTGAAGCATTGTTAAAACCACAATTAAAGTTCTTTTGTAACAAGCTGCCATATGATGTGGTGTTTCATTCATTCAATACAATTCAGCCTGAAGTAATCTACGAAGATCGGTCTTTGACTGTGACTACTATTCCGTTAGAACATCGTATGCCTTCATGTGGATTTTTGTTTGCTGAGAAACAACGTCCCAACCATCTCATTAAGGATATGATTGATTTCTATAAAATACCTATCGCTCAACTTCATTCTATAAAACTAGGTGCTGATTTTTTAACGGGTGATGGGCAGGTGATACCTAATAACCGTTTGACATTACCAGCTATACCAGCACGTAAATACGCCTATTGTTCAGATACTATCTATAAAGAAGGTATTGTAGATCAAATTAGGGGTGTTGATTTGCTGTTTCATGAAGCCACCTTCTTGGAATCAGAAAAAGCACGTGCGAAAGAAACTTTCCATACTACTGCTATGGAAGCGGCTATCATCGCTAGAGATGCTGAGGTTAAAAAGTTGATTATTGGACATTTCTCGGCACGCTATGAGTCAGATGAGCTTTTCCTTACTGAAGCAAAGACTATCTTTCCCAATACAATGTTGGCGCATGAAGGACTTTGTGTAACTATAGAGTAACTTTCTATTTTAAAACTTGCTAAATCGTGGCGAAGGCTTTATATTTGTACAATATTATATAGAATCGGAAATAATAAACAGATGAAAGGAGCACTTTATTGTCTTTCTTTATTCCTCTTTTTAATGCTATCCTCTCCAACTGTAGTCGCTCAAACAGTACAACAGAAAGAGATGATAAGCTCCGATACGTCAGTCATTGAACTAACAGTAACTACGGATTCTATTCGCATTCAGAATGCGAAAGTAGGTTCAGTGATGGAAATCTATAATATACTTGGTGTGAAAATTAATTCTTTCACTATTGATTCTACTGATAAAACAATACCGTTAACACTACCAAAGGGTTACTACATTTTCAAGATTGATACTGTAGTACGAAAGATTATTATAAAGTAATCTTTTCGTTATGTCCTACTAAAATTCTTACTATTAAGATAAATACTTATGAGCAAATATAATGAGAAAGAAGTATTGACGCTGCTCCAAGACAATGAGTCACAGCGCAAAGGCTTTGAAATGATTGTTGCTCAATATAGTGAACAGCTTTATTGGCAGATCCGCCGAATGGTGCTTTCTCATGATGATGCCAATGACTTGCTGCAGAATACATTTATAAAGGCTTGGACTAATATAGACTATTTCAGAGCTGAAGCAAAGCTCTCAACCTGGCTCTATCGTATTGCCCTAAATGAGTGTTTGACCTTTCTAAATAAACAACGCGCTCAGCAGAATGTTGATTTAGATGACCCGGAAGCGGGTGTTGTTGATAAGTTGACAAGTGATCCCTATTTTTCAGGGGATAAAATACAGATATTATTACAAGAAGCACTTCGGACATTACCCGAAAAACAACGTATGGTCTTCAATTTGAAATATTATGAAGATATGAAATATGAGGAAATGTCTGAAATATTTGGTACGACTGTAGGTTCTCTAAAGGCTTCATACCATCACGCAGTGAAAAAGATAGAGAAATATTTAGCAGATGCTGATTAAACCTTTTGAATAAACAACTGTCTAAATAGTAAGATAAATACCATATTTATATGAAGGAAGAGGATATTTTACGTAAAAAGCTGAGTATTGAGGACAATCCGTTCAAAGTACCCGAAAACTATTTTGAGAATTTTAGTTCTCAATTAATGGATCAGCTTCCTGATAAACCTACTATCGTTGAGGCTTCTAAGCCATCGAAGTGGCAGAAAATCAAGCCGTTGTTCTATATGGCTGCCATGTTTGTGGGTGCTGCATTGATTATTAAGGTTGCCTCAAATGAGATGGACAATAATGAACTGAATCAGATGGAAGGTTTTGAATTAAGTGAAGTCGATGATCGCTACATTAATGAAGTGGTAAATGGTTCCATGTTAGATGACTATTCTTTATACGTTTATCTCACTGGATCTGAAAGTGAATAATACATTAAAAAAACGAAGATGAAACGATTGAATATTCTATTTCTTTTTATTGCTTTGATTTCCTCAGTTTCTGCTACAAGACACTATAATCAACAGCAACGTCTTTCGCCAGAAGAGTATCGCGAAAAGCAAAAAGCTTTTATCACTGAGAAAGCTCACCTTACTCCTGCTGAAGCTGATAAGTTCTTTCAACTTTTCTTTGAGCTTCAAGATAAAAAGAAAATAATGAATGATAAGGTTTGGGACTTGATTAAGACTTGTGATGATGAAAAACTAAGCGAAGCTCAATACGGCAAAGTTCTAGATGATATCTATAACACAAGAATTGCTATCGATGAGCTTGAAAAGTCTTATTTGGCAAAATACCGACAGATATTAACCAATAAAAAGATCTTTCAGATTCAGAAAGCAGAGATACGTTTTCATCGTGAACTTTTAAAAACAATGAATCCTGGCAGAAGTGGAAGCGGGAAAGGCAATAATGATAGAAAGTAGCAATAAACTAAAAGCCTCAATTTGGAATATCCGAATTGAGGCTTTTAGTTTTACCATTATAGACCTTTGTTTTTAGCTTCATCCCAAATCTTATCCATTTC
Source organism: uncultured Bacteroides sp. (assembly GCA_947074295.1). GTDB lineage: Bacteria > Bacteroidota > Bacteroidia > Bacteroidales > Bacteroidaceae > Bacteroides. The sequence continues at coordinate 14,321 of CAMTPC010000095.1, forward strand.
TTCG
>CAMTPC010000096.1 GCA_947074295.1 uncultured Bacteroides sp.
CCGCCGCAGAATACAGCATCGGCTACAGTGAACTCTTCGCTGTTGATATCGGATGTATAGATGTTGCCATCGGCGCCTTGCCAGCTATAATACTGTATATTGCCTTCGTTGACCATGCCTGCGAACTTATACGAGAAGAGTGAGTTGATGGGATAACCCTCGTGCAAGGTATAGCCTAATAATGCCTCGGCACCAGTAGCTGGCTGGTGGCTTACCTTTAATACTTTGTTCTTGTTATAAGTGAAACCAGCAGTGGCGTTGATGCCTAGACTACGACTGTTCCTGGGTTGAACGATAACTCCAGTCAACATGACCTCGATACCGCGGTTCAGCGCACGACCGTTGTTGATGGTTAGTTGGCTCCAGCCGCTAGTGGGGTCAAGATCGGTCAACGTCAACAGGTCACTGCCTTTTTTGTAATACCAATCTATTGAGCCATACAGGCGATTACGGAGAAAGTAGAAGTCAGCACCGACATTCCAAGAGGTCGTCTTCTCCCAGCGCAGTTGGTCGTTGGGTGGGGTGTCGAGGTTGGCAACTTTGTCGCCCGTAATTTCATTCATACCAATAGAAGCAGTGAGATACGAACAAACTGTCTGGTCGATATTACCCATCAAACCATAGCTGAAACGCAACTTTAATATATCAATCCAACTATTATCTTTCAAGAACTCCTCGTTGTGCAGGTTCCAGCTCAGACCAGTGGACCATAGCGGACGGCCACGGAACTTAGGATCGGCACCAAAAAGGTCGGTCTTGTCTACACGGAAAGAGAAGGTGGCACTATAACGGCGATCGTAGGTATAGCCCCCAGTGAAATAGAGCGAATAAAAACGATGCAACTCATCTGTTGTGGTGAAGTCATCGCCAGTGGGTGCGCCATAAAGCGTATAATTGGGACCTAATGCAGAGCCTTGGCCTTGAATATCTTTCAACTCTCCATAGTTGATCAGATTATTGCTGTTCGATTGAGTTTGGTCGTCATAGCCCATCAGTAAGTTGCCATTGGTCTTGGTGTGAATTTCGCGGAACTCGAAACCTGCTGCGCCTTCAACCGTATGTTTGCTGGCAAAAACCTTCTGGTAATCGGTTTGTAGACGGAAGGTATAGAACGAACCTTCCGAAGTACGGGTGTCCAGCTTCCCGCCATCAGGAATGTTGTGCTTCACAGTGCGTGTAGCGATCATCTCGCCTGTATCCCAGTCCTCTTCCATCGAATAGCCTTCGGTGGTGTAGAGGTTATAAAGATTACGCATGTGATAAGAGTCAGCTTCATAATAGGCATGGCTCTTGTAGTAGATGTCTTCGTACTGGAACTGTGCGTTCACATGCCATTCGGGGAATATCTCAACATCTGCCTTGATGAACGAACGGATATTGGTGCGACGGCTGCGTTGGAAGTTGCGATTCACCTCATCCAACAAGTTATAGCTGGCCGATTTGAAACCATAGGCGGGGTTGCTCAGACTCTCTTCGCCAAGATAAGTATCAGCTTCGAGAGCAGTGCGGCTACCATCCTCATTATACATGCTCTGATAAGGTTGAAAAGAATAGATTGAACCATAGCCCGTAGGATCAGAGATATGCGTCTTGGCACGTTCATTAATCAGGTTCACGCCAAACTGGAAGTTCAGCCAACGATTCGCTTTAAGATTGCCTTGATAGGCGAAGGTAATGGCATTGTTGTACTCATTTACCGTACCATTGTTGTTGTCCTTATAATTGAACACGATATTCGATGATAAAGCCTTGCCTTGAGCACGGAGAGCCACATTATACTGCTGCACCACGCCTGTACGCTCCATCGCCTTTTGCCACTCTCTGCGATAGTCGTTTTGACCAAGACGGTTAAGCGTTGAGGCCAGCTGCGAATCACTCATCTCACCCATTTGGTTGGCCATCAGTAGGCGACTTACCGGACTTAATGTCTTGCGTTGGTTGTAGTAATATTGTTGTAGGCTATTGAAGGCCGTCTTGTCGCTGGAGTTGCGTATATAGTCGAAATTATACCTCTCCAGCTCTATCATCTCCGCTGCTGATGCCCATCCGAAGTTGCTGTAGTCATTTTTCTCGCTAATCGTAATGTCACAGTTGAAATCCACACTGAACTTCTCGCTCTTGGCGCGTTTGGTGGTAATCACGATTACTCCATTAGAAGCGCGAGCCCCATAGATAGCTGCCGCCGAAGCATCTTTCAGTACGGTGATGTTCTCGATTTCGTAAGGATTGACACTCTCAATAGAGCCTTCGATGGGCAACCCATCCACAACGACCAAAGGATTGGTCTTGGCCTGAAATGAGCCCACACCACGGATTACCAACGATCCTTCGCCACTATCACTCTTCCCATTGTTGTAGCTCACCAGCCCAGGAATTCGCCCTTCTAAGCTGCTGACTACCGAACCCGAATGGCGGTTGTCCAAATCCTTAGCTGAGATCATCTGATAGGCACCAGTGGCATTCTCCCGCTTCAGATTCTGATAGCCTGTCACTAAAATCTCGTCCAATTGGTTGATGTCACTTTGAAGCTGTATCAAGAAAAACTTCTCCTTCTGACGGTTAACACGTACATCTTGCTCCTTCATGCCGATATACGAAATATTAACGGTGGGGTTCTTGCCATTGACAATCAGGGAGAATACCCCATTGATGTCAGTGATAGCGCCACTATTGGTCTCGTGTTGACGGATATTGGCACCGGGGAGCACCTCACCATTCTCATCGGTCACCAAGCCTGTAATCAGGTATTGCCCCGGCGTTTCGCTATCCTCTAACTTGCTGAGAATAACTGTTTTCTCTATGATTTCATAATCAATCTCTGCCGCATTATAAAAGATAAGATCAAGGATCTGATTGAGTGTCACGTTGTGATAGGTGCATGTGATGGGAGGGGTATCCATCAGAATCTGTTTCTGATAGACAAACTCATATCCAGTCTTTTTCCGCAAATCGGAGATGACTTGCTCAAGGGTTTGCTTCTTGTATGAGATATTGTACTCTTGCGCTTCCAATTGGGAGGGAAGCAAAAGACATACCATCATCAAAAGAGTATATAGAATCTTTTTATGTTTCATCGTTCAAAATGTTTTTGTTTCACCGAGATTAGGTGAGGTTTGATTTTAGTTATTTACGTACGATGGTTACAGTCGTTCCATCTACTTCGAAACGTATGCCGCCACTCTTCTCCAAGATGTTGAGTGTCGTGTCAAACTCGCTATAGCGTGGAATGCTGCCCATAAATACAATTTGTCGTAGGCTGTCATCTTCAAAGCTAAAGTCGAAAGAGTACCAGCGGCTAAGTTCAATCATAATTTGTTCTAGTTTCTGCTCCTCGAACACGAAACGGCCGTGGCGCCAACTAGTTACCACTTCAGTATCTACAGGCCTTACCAGAGTAGCTTCATCTTCTTTGTTGAATAGAGCCTGATGTCCAGGAGTCAGCATTAATCTTCCTCCCATGCCGTCAGCTTTGCTCAGCGCTATACTACCATTGACTAGGGTAGTATAGATGTCCTCATCTTCGTTGTACGAGCGGATGTTGAACTCGGTGCCGTACACTTGTATCAACTGCTTACCCGTTTCTACAAAGAAGGGGCGTCCCTCTTCTTTAGCAATCTTGAAATAGGCTTCACCGCTAACAGTCACTCTTCGTTCTGTGTCCGAGAAAGACTCTGGGTAGATCAGTTCCGATTCGGAGTTGAGCCATATCTCACTACCGTCCTCAAGTATTATCTTGAATTCGGCGCCACGAGGCACATTTAGACTAAGTTGGGGGGATGATATAGGCTGTTTTGCAGCTAGTGTGTGATGCGCTTTCATTGTAGCCAAATTGGTATATTCATCAGCACCTAACATGACTTCTTCTCCATCAGCGGCCGTAAACACGGCTTTTGTTTCGCCCGGTTTGATTTCGGGGAGCTCTACTGCTACTATTGTTTCTGCTAATAAACCTTCTGGTGGTCTTGTAGAACGATGCCACAATAAAGTGGCACCTATTCCGATGAATAAAGCCAGCGATGCCGCGATGGTCCATATTTGCAGATAGGTAGATCGCGTGCGTTTACTTTCCGATTGGATTCGCTTGAGCATATCATGCATGGGGCGTTCTACGTTGATCACCTTCCGTTGCCGATATCCCTGTTTCAGTAGCTCTGTATCAAGCATGCGGGTGTACAGTTCCTCGTGCTTAGTGCTCTCATGGCGCCAGTCATCAAGAAACTCTTGCTCTTGTTCCGTTATTGTTCCGGTAATACGCCTGAAAAGAAGCTCGCTGATTAGCTCATCTCTTTCGTCCATCATCTTAGTCCGTCGTTTATAATTGTGAATTTATCATTTCTATGAGTTGCTCGTCCGAGGGTCGTGGTGCATCCGATTGCACAATGCGCCCTTCTTTGTTGAGCATGATGAAGCGGGGTATGCCTCCAATGCCCCAATAACTCATGAACTGTTTTTCTTCTTCTTTGCTCAAGATATATTGCTCCCATTCAGGTTGATCCTTCTCTAGCTTTTTGAGCCATGCGTTGCGGTTTTGGTCAACAGAAATGCTTACGAATCTTATTTTGTCATTACCTTTATATTGCTCCACTAGTTTTTCTAGATGTGGAATTTCTTTACAACACGGTGCACACCAAGTAGCCCACACATCGATATAGAGCACACTGCCATATAAATCCGAAAGTTGGCAACTGCTGCCATCGGCACGAGTCAATGTTGGGTTGTAGGGCACCTCACTGCCACTGGTAGTACCCGTAAGCGATTTTACTTTGATGGCATAATTGGCTAGTAGTTCGGGCTGATCTGCGGCAAACTCCTGATAGCGTTTCCAGAAACGGTCTACATCACTGTTGGCACTGCCATAGCTGAAAAAGGTATGCCCGATATATGATTTCAACGCCTGCAATACCACTGGATTGGTGATTTGCTTTTCTGCAATATCGATGCTCTCTAAATAATACTCCGTCTGATCTCCATAGAAGTCATTCACCACCTTCTGTTGTCCGCCAAGCCATGCAAATATAAGGTTAGTTCGAAGATTATCTGCATCGTTTGGATCAATACTGTTCACCTCTTCTACATATTCGGGATACGATTTGAGGCTTTTGCCTTCATTTTCTGCTTGGTCCATCAAGATACGAATCTTGGTCCATTTATACATCCCGTCTGTTAGTTTGGTATAGTAGGCCAATTCCTTTTTATCCTTGATACTTGGAAGCTTCTTTTTTAGGTCTGTATATTCTTTTTCTAAAATAGCTCTGTATTCCGCAATGGTCTTACTCTCCGATGGATCGGGAGAAAAGTACTTCATGATGTCGAACGCTTGTGAATAGGCATTGTAGTAATTGCTGAGCACAGCATTATCACCCTCGAACTTCACATCCATTGTACCTTTTTTCTTATTCTTCGTCAGGTTGACTACAATCGTTTTACCCTGTTCCACGCGGGCACCAAAAATCTCATTGTCCACATAGATACCGATGTCATTGGTTTGTTCGGGCAGGTTGAAGTCCCAACTGAAACTACCATCGGCAGCTGGAGTAATATCCTGGTACATCAGATTCATCATATTTCCATCTGGTGAGTAGGCGATCTGCATCGACTCGATGCTGTCGGTCTTGATTACCCCTTTCACAAGTTGTGCTTGTGTCCACAAAGGGGCGATTAACAACCCCGCTGCGATACATAATTTTCCCCAATTCATTTTTTTCATTTTATCTTATTTTAAAGTATTATACCTCAAATACGCAATGATTCGAATTTAGGATACTAAAAAATGATACTATTTACAAAATAATCTGATATTTACTGGAATGCCTACAATTCTGTTTTAATAGAGCCACTTTTCGCGACTTTCTTATCCAGATTTGCATATTTATGTGTAAGTTCGCAATCTCAATATTGCTTTATGTCGCTTTACGAACAAATATTCACCGACTTCAAGAAAGGGGATATCACTTCTTTCTATCAGAAGATGTATCCTGAAATGCTCATCTATACGGCTCGTCTGTTGGGTGATGATTTCTCTTTCTTGGCTGAGGACTGTGTTCAGAATGCCGTGTATAAGGCTTATAGTCGGCAAGACAGCTTTGCTACAATGCCACAATGGAAGGTCTTTCTTTATACCTGTGTCCGCAATGAGGCTATCAGCATCCTGCGCAAAGGTCAAGCCCAGCGCAACTATCTCAATCATCAAGATGAGATAGATGAAGACTTCTCTTTAAAGTTGATTGAGCAAGAGACGCTCACATTGCTTTACAATGCTATAGATACATTACCCGAAAAGTATAAGATCTTGTTCGAGATGAGTTTCGAGCAGGGGCTGAAGAATAAAGAAGTTGCCGAGTTGTTATGTGTTGCCGAGATCACGGTGAAAAAGCAGAAAGCGCAGCTCATCGAACAGCTACGCAATCGTCTGAAAGGAAAGATTGATGATAGCTCTTTGGCCTTACTTCTGCTTCTATTATTTGAGGTTTAACGGGACTTCAAAAAAGCTACAGTAGCCAAGCCCCGACCTATACTGATAGTAATAGCTACGTTATTCCTCCACTTCTCTATAGTCGCCATGTTCCTTCATCAGCTCGATGAGGCGCTCCACAGCTTCTTCTTCAGGGATGTTGCGTGCCACACACTCCTTTTGTTTGTATAGACTGATCTTACCTCGTCCTGCACCTACGTAGCCATAGTCGGCATCCGCCATTTCGCCAGGTCCATTCACGATACAGCCCATGATACCGATCTTCAACCCTTTGAGATGTGAAGTGGCCGCCTTGACGCGAGCAATAGTGGGTTGGAGGCTGAATAGCGTGCGTCCACATCCCGGGCAAGAAATATATTCCGTTTTGGAGATGCGCGTACGTGTACCTTGCAAGATATTGAAAGCCGTTGCATCCTGTGCCTCATGACTGATCTTGCCCATATTGATGAGGAAGATACCGTCACAAAGACCATCAAACAGCAATGCCCCCATATCTATAGCCGCCTTCAGTTGGAATAGTTCTACATCCTCCTCGCGGTAAAGCTGGAAGTACACGACAGGGTTAGCCAGTTCACCTTTCATCAGTAGATGCGCTAAAGCGCGTTGTTCGCCTAGGCGGTTAGGATGACTACTTTGTGAGATCAACACAACATCGGGGTTGCGACGCAATACATCTGCTACTTCCTCTGTAAAACCTTGCAATGGCATAAAGAGGAACTTCAAACCTTCCGGGAATTGATCAATCAGTTTCACCTGATTGTATTTGAATACTGGAAATGTACCTGGTTGTCCAGCCCATTTCTCTATATCCACGATATAGTCTGTGTCGGGTATGCGATGCTCATGCAGCGTGCGTCCGCAATAAATATAGTCGGGTTTGAAATTGGCATCGTATTCTAGGCTACCATTCATACGTTCGGCAATGACCACAGGTGGTTGACCACCGCCAATGTTGCGTACGGCCTGCGTCTTGCGACGTTCGGGTGCCAGATAATTAAATTCCTCGGCCACTTCACCATAGATGAAAGGATGGTCGGCACGTTCACCGATATAGTCCACTATGCGACGCGCCACAGGTATTTCCACTTCGGGCTCCTCGCTCAGTGACACACGGATCGTGTCCCCCAAACCATCGGCCAGCAGTGCACCGATGCCCAGTGCCGATTTGATGCGACCATCTTCGCCGTCACCTGCTTCGGTAACGCCTAAATGCAGCGGAAAGCTCATACCTTCTTGTTCCATCACCTGTGCTAGTAAGCGAACGGCACGTACCATCACTACTGTGTTGGAGGCTTTGATAGACACCACTACATCCGTAAAACCTTGTGCCACGCAGATGCGAAGAAACTCCATGCACGATTCCACGATTCCCTCGGGGGTATCGCCATAGCGCGACATGATGCGGTCTGACAGTGAGCCATGATTCACCCCGATACGTATAGCCGTGCGGTTGGCTTTGCAGATTTCCAAGAATGGGATGAAACGCTCGCGTATCTTCTCCACCTCTTGTGCATACTCCTCATCCGTGTAAGTCATCTCTTTGAACGTGCGTACAGGGTCCACATAGTTGCCTGGATTGATACGCACCTTCTCGGCATAGAGAGCTGCCACCTCGGCCACCTTCGGGTTGAAATGTACATCAGCCACTAGCGGTACCATCACTTGTTGACGACGCAGCGCACCATTGATGTGGCGCAGGTTTTCGGCTTCGCGCACACCCTGTGTGGTGAGGCGCACATATTCGCCACCAGCTTCAGCGATGCGTTGTGCTTGTGCGGCACTAGCTTCCGTATCTAGTGTCGAAGTATTGGTCATCGACTGTATGCGGATAGGATGAGGGCTGCCCATTGGAGCAGCCCCTATATTCACTTCCGACGACGTTCTGCGTTGATAGTTGAACAAGTCCATCGTTATAGTTTTATTGATTATCGATCGTTTAGTTAGTCTTGAAAGGATATTTAATCGCTTCCAATTCGGCATTCGCCTTCACGATCTTTTGTTTCAATCCTTCTTTATAAGCTGCTAGTCGTTCTGCCACTTCTGCATCGCCTAGAGCAAGCATCTGTACGGCAAGGATGGCAGCGTTCATAGCGCCATTGATGGCTACAGTAGCTACAGGGATACCTGGAGGCATTTGTACGATAGAGTAGAGTGCATCTACGCCATCGAGTACAGAACCCTTGATGGGTACGCCAATAACCGGCAATGTAGTATTGGCAGCAATCACTCCCGGAAGAGCGGCAGCCATACCGGCAGCGGCGATAATCACTTTCAATCCACGAGCTTGTGCGCCGTGTGCAAAGTCTTCCACCTCTTTAGGTGTGCGGTGCGCCGAAAGTGCGTTGATCTCGAAAGGAATCTGCATTTCATTCAGCAGGTCGGCGGCCTTTTCCATAACCGGAAGGTCGGAGGTGCTGCCCATAATGATACTTACAACTGGAGTCATAATGGTTCTAAAAATAAACTTGTTAAAGCATTAGTTATTTATAATCGATGCCCCACCTTTTGCGGGGTGAGGCATAGTTTTTTGGTTGTCTAGGCGATTAGCCTTGGTTATTCACTACCACTTTATAAGCGTCGGCATCCATCAGATTATCATAATCTTCGATAGTGTCAAACTTGATCTTCACGATCCAGCCCTCGCCATAAGGGTCGTTATTCACCAGTTCTGGGTTGCTTTCCAAGGCTTCATTCTGTTCCAGAATATCACCTGCCATTGGCAACATCAGGTCCGAAATGGTTTTTACCACCTCTATCGTACCAAATACTTCGCCCGTGTCAAGGTGTTCGCCCACTGTTGGTATGTCTACAAACACGATGTCGCCCAATTGCTCTTGAGCATAGTCTGTGATACCTACATAAGCCACTTCGCCATCAATACGAACCCACTCGTGGTCCGTGCTATACTTTACGTTGTTAGGAAAGTCCATAATCGCAATGTTTTTTAATTAGCTATTAGAGTTTAACTTGTATGGGGCAAAGATATAGAAAATAACCACATATCAATTCATCTTATATGCATATATTTTGCGGAAATTATCTTTCAATAATCCAGTAAAACAGGCTTTCGTGGTTCGTAAATCAGTCGCTTTCCGTCAGGCCCGAATCCAGGACCAACAATCATTCCTTGCTCTTTGCTAAACTGTTCTGGATTTTCGGCATGGCGGCGTCTCAGTTCATTGTATTCACGGCGTGTGCCTGTTTTGTACTGTTTCACATCGGGCTGCTTGATCTTTTCTCCTGTCACTTCTTTTATATCCTTACAGGCAAATGTGAAATCCCCTTTGCTGTCTGCGGCATAAAGTATCAACCCTGGCAATCCCACTAACTTCCAAGGACCTTCACTCTCCTTTATAGCAGGTGCATACCAAGCCGTCCACTCTCTTCCTCTATATTGGGTCACTGCCTTTTTGCATTTTAAATCCATTATGATGGTATCACCTTTAAGCTTTTCCCAGGTGGGCAATTCCAGTGCTTCGTTATAGATGATTTTTATAGGGCTTCTGTCATGGTAGGTCAATCGCCCCATCTGTGGATGATTCTTGTAGATAGTATAGCTTTGGCGTGGAATGGGGAAGTCGGCAACTGCATCGAGCACGTCGTAGAAGTCGCCACCTGCCGCTATCACACTATCTTGCAGTGCTTGTCTTCGGTCCTGCTGCACTGCATAGAAGCGCGAACAGTTTGTGCCAATCTCTAGCACTTTCTCATCTTCGTAGATCTTTGCTATTTCCTCATAGTTGCGGAATGTTGCTGCATAATACACCTTATATCTTATCTCATTGCTTTGCTGTGGTGTGGTATGACAAGCGGTGAGAAGTAATAGAAGTGGAAGGAGCTTTTTCATTTCATTACAACCCCGCCTCCAGCAAAAAACGTAGAAGCATATTGTATTCCGGATTCAGCACGAAGATGGCACAACCGAAGCCGATAAAGAAGCTGGCTAGTACTTCGCCTAAAGTATGAAAGCGAAGTATCATGCGCGATGTGCCTACGACACCTGAGAGGATGATGATGAAAGAAAGCCATCCCAGGGGATTATAGCCAAACAATGTGCCGAAGGCCACCATGCCACCTATAATGGCACCCATTCCCGCCATATGCTCGCTCAGTTTCCACCAGAAATTGATGATCATACAGATGATCTGGATGAAGATTCCAGCCAGTATCACGCCCGTCATATACCAAGGCAGCATCAGCTTGTACATCAGCTGCAGGCAGAAGAAATAGCACATGATGGTCATCAGGATAGGGATGAAACGCCGTTGGCGCTGATAGCTGATATCAGTCACGCTGAGTCGATGGATGCGGCGGTAGATATAAATTGCTATCGCAGGAATCACGATGGTGAAGCAACAGATGATGCCGAGCACGATCAACTTGTATGCACCGGGCAATATGCGTAGATAGGTAAACACAAACAAGATGGTGAATACCAGTAGCGGGATGATGAAAGGATTGAGCAGCCATGAGATGATTTGCGCTACTATACGCAGCGTTTTCTCTCTACCCGTTTCTACAGGGGTCTCTGTCTCTATATATTCGATTTCGATAGTATAATCTGTATCTGTTGGGGTAGTCATCTCTTTTCTTTTTTTAATGGGTTTATTTTCGAAGCCGTGCCACAGGAATGTTCAGCTGCTGGCGATACTTGGCTACCGTTCGTCGTGCTATAGGATAACCTTTCTCTTTTAAGATTTCTGCCAGTTCGTCATCGGTAAGCGGTTTTTTCTTATCTTCCCCGTCGATGCACTCTTTCAGGATACGTTTGATTTCGCGAACCGATAGTTCTTCGCCATCCTCGGTGGTGTAGCCATCACTGAAGAAGTACTTCAATGGATAGATACCAAAGTTGGTCTGCGCGTACTTGCTGTTGCTCACACGCGATATGGTCGATATGTCGAGGCCGGTGCGTTCGGCGATGTCTTTCAGAATCATGGGGCGTAGCAGCGACTCATCTCCATCAGCGAAGAAGGGGCGTTGGAATGCCACGATAGCCTCCATCGTGCTCATCATGGTATGTTGGCGCTGCTTCACTGCATTGATAAAGCCCTGTGCTGCATCCATCTTCTGTTTTAAGAAGAGGAAGGCTTCTTTCGACTCCTTGCTCATTGAATTGGGAGTTTCTGTATAGGTCTTTGCCATATCGGTAAAGTCGCGGCTCATGCGCAACTCAGGCGTATTGCGGCTATTCAGGGTCACGGTGATGCTGCCATCGTCAAAGCTCTCAATGATAAAGTCGGGGATGATGAGCTGCATATTGCGGCCTATCGTTTCGCCTAGCGAAGCACCCGGACGAGGATTGAGACGTGTGATTTCGGCTAGTGCTTCTTGCAGCTGTTCTTCTGTTATATCGAGCTTCTTTTGCATCTTTTCCCAATGCTTCTTGATGAACTCCTCATAGCAGTTGTTGATGATGCGTTGTTCCAGTCGCAACAGCTCGTTGTGGGGGTCCTCTTCCTGCTTGCGGTGCAGCTGTATCAGCAAGCATTCGCGCAAGTCGCGTGCGCCGATACCAGCAGGGTCGAAGTCCTGAATGATACGAAGTACATCTTCCAGCTCTTTTTCATCCGTGTTGATGCCGATATAGATGGCTAGTTCATCGCAGATCGATTCCAGCGACTTGCGCAGTAGTCCGTCATCGTCCAATGATCCGATCAGGTACTCGGCCAGTTCGCGCTGATGATCGCTAAGATCGCGCTCGTTGAGCTGTTCATTCAGCACCTCGTAGAACGATATTTCGCCAGCAAGCGGAATCTCTTCTTGTACCTCGCCGCGCGAGCGGTTGTTATCTTGCAGCTTGTAGTCCGGAATATCATCATCGCGCAGATAGTCGTCCATGGCATCATACTCCATGCTGTCCATCTCGCCATCATTGTCGGGTGTCAGCACGTCTGTAGTGGTCTCTTCCTCCTTGCCTTCGTCCAGTGCGGGATTTTCCAACAGTTCGGCATGAATGCGCTCTTCGAACTCCATGGTAGGCAGTTCGAGCAGCTTCACCACGAGTATCTGTTGAGGCGAAAGGGTTTGTACCTGTTGCTGGCTTTGCGATTGTATCTGGCGGTTTTGTGACATGACTCTATTGTAAGATGCTGTTATCAGCTGCAAAAATAGCTTTTTAACACAAAAAGCGGAGATTGGCAGCCCATTTTTTTTAGTATAACAGCAAAACCGATATCTTTGTTGAATACATCATTAACGTAATCGCACTATGTTTAGCAAAGAAACTTATATGGCACGCCGCGCCACACTGATGGAGCGCATGGGTTCGGGAGTATGTCTGTTCCTGGGCAACGACGAACAAGGATTGCACTATGCCGGAAATACTTTCCGTTATCGTCAAGATTCTACTTTTCTTTATTACTTCGGCATTTCGCAAGCAGGCCTATCGGCTATTATCGATGTGGACAATGCTCGCACCATCCTTTTTGGTGATGAGCTGACCATTGATGATATCATCTGGATGGGTGTGCAGCCCACCTTGCATCAAAAGGCCGAGCGAGTGGGAATCACCGAAGTGCAGCCTGCCCGCAAACTGATGGAATACATCGATAAATGCGGCGTGGAGAAGCGCGCTGTGAGCTATCTGCCACCCTATCGTGCCGAACATCGTTTGAAACTGATGGATTGGTTGGGCCTTCCACCTAGCGAACAACCTGGATCGGTGCCATTTATTCGCGCCGTGGTGAGTCAACGCAACTTCAAGACGGAAGAAGAGATTGTCGAGATAGAACGTGCCTGCAATGTCACTGCCGATATGCACATCGAAGCGATGCGTGTATTGCGCCCAGGAATGATGGAATATGAAGTGGTGGCTGCTATGGAAGCTGTGGCGATGGCCAATGGCTGCGAAACCTCATTCGCCACTATCGCTACTATCAACGGGCAGACTTTGCACAATCACTATCATGGCAACAAGGTCAATGAGGGCGATTTGTTCTTGATCGATGCAGGTGCCGAAACCGCTATGGGCTATGCCGGCGACATGTCGAGCACCATACCCGCCTCTAAAACATTCACCACCCGCCAACGCGAGGTGTACGAGATACAGAATGCCATGCACAATGGTGCAGTGGCTGCGCTCCGTCCAGGCATCAACTACATGGATGTGTACGACTATTCATCGCTCATCTTGGTAGAAGGTATGAAGAATCTAGGACTGATGAAAGGAAATGCAGAGGATGCCGTGCGCGAAGGTGCGCATGCCTTATTCTTCCCACATGGACTGGGCCACATGATGGGACTCGATGTGCACGATATGGAAAATCTGGGTGAAGTGTGGGTAGGCTATGATGGACAGCCCAAAAGCACCCAATTCGGTCGCCGCTCGCAACGTTTGGCACTGCCACTGCAACCCGGCTTTGTGCTGACTGTGGAGCCCGGTATCTACTTCATCCCCGAGTTGATCGATCTATGGCAGAAAGAAGGTAAGTTTGCCGATTTCATCAACTACGACAAGGTGCAGACTTACAAAGACTTTGGTGGTATCCGCAACGAGGAAGACTATCTGATCACTCCTACTGGTGCTCGTCGTCTGGGTAAACAGATCCCATTGACACCCGAAGAAGTAGAAGCTTTACGCTAAACT
>CAMTPC010000097.1 GCA_947074295.1 uncultured Bacteroides sp.
AATTAATCTTAAAAATTAGACACACAATGAAAAAGTTATTTGCAATTGTTGCTGTTATGGGAGCTGTAGTTTTTGGCTCAACCCTTTGTGCTCAGGACTCTCAAACAGAAGAACAAGTAGTTGTTGAACAAGTACAACCAGTAGCTGCTAACCCAGACTTCAACACTCAAGCTGAAGAAGTATTTGAGACAGGTGGTATCCACAAAGAACTTAAAGTGAAGTTTATCGAAGGTACTGCTTTCTTTATGAGTTTGGTATCTGTGGCTTTGGTTATTGGTTTGGCTTTCTGTATTGAGCGTATCATTTACTTGAGCCTTGCTGAAATCAACACAAAAAAATTCATGAGATTAATCGCTGACGCTTTGGAAAGAGGCGATGTTGAAGCTGCTAAAGATATTGCTCGCAATACTAGAGGTCCAGTTGCTTCAATCTACTATCAAGGTTTGATGCGTATTGATCAAGGTATCGATGTAGTAGAAAAATCGGTAGTATCTTACGGTGGTGTACAAGCTGGATACCTTGAAAAAGGATGCTCTTGGATCACTTTGTTTATCGCTATTGCTCCATCTTTGGGTTTCTTGGGTACAGTAATCGGTATGGTTCAGGCCTTCGATAAAATCCAACAAGTTGGTGATATCTCTCCTACAGTAGTAGCTGGTGGTATGAAAGTTGCCTTGATCACAACAATCTTCGGTTTGATCGTAGCTGTAATTCTTCAGTTGTTCTACAACTATATCCTTGCTAAAATTGAAGCTATCACAAGCGAAATGGAAGATTCTTCTATCTCATTGCTTGATATGATCATCAAATATAACTTGAAATACAAAAAATAATCTGAGATGAGTAAATTGACATACAAAATATCGTACTATGCATTGTACGTTATGTTTGCTGCAATTATTCTTGTTCTTCTTCTTTTCTATTTAGGAGGTGATGCTCAAGGAAATGCAGTGTTGTTGGGGGTAGATCCCGATATGTGGCAACCAGCTCGCACAGATGCAATGTTGTGGTTAATCTATGTGATGATTGGTTTGGCTGTTGCCATTACTTTTGTAGCTGCTTTTTTCCAATTTGGAGCTGCATTGAAAGATAATCCAAAAGGTGCTGTTAGATCGCTACTTGGCTTATTGCTATTAGCTGCTGTAATGATTATCTCTTGGTTCATTGGTAGTGATAAAGTATTAAATATTCAAGGCTATGATGGTACTGATAATGTTCCTTTCTGGTTGCAGTTAAGTGATATGTTTATTATAACCATTTATTTCTTATTAGGTGCTGCAATTGTTTCAATTATTGTAAGCAGCGTGTTGAAGAAATTTTCATAATTTAGAATTGAGTTCACTCACTAATAAGGAATATTTATTATGGCAAAAGGAAAAAGAAAAGTACCCGATATAAACTCGAGTTCAACCGCTGATATTGCGTTCCTATTGCTTATCTTCTTCTTAATTACGACTTCAATGGATACGGACAAGGGTTTGGCAAGACGTTTGCCACCCCCACCCGAAAATATTGAGCAAGATAAAGAAGATAAAGTTAAGCAACGTAACGTACTTCAGGTGTTCTTGAATATGTATGACCAATTGATGGTGAACGGTGAGGTTATTAATGTGATTCAATTAAAAGAGAAAGCTAAAGAGTTTATTCAAAATAAAGCTGACAGCGAAAATCTTCCAGAATTGGTTTCTAAAGAAGTAGAATTCTTTGGTCCGGTTATGGTAACAGAGAAACATGTTATTTCATTGCAGAATGACCGCAGTTCATCTTATCAAGCTTATATTAAGGTTCAAAATGAGCTCGTAGCAGCTTACAATGAATTAAGAAATGAGCTAGCTGAACAGAAATTTGGTAAGAAATACTCTGAACTAGATGAAGAGCAACAAAAAGCTATTCGCGAAATCTATCCTCAGAAGATATCTGAAGCAGAACCTAAAAAATATGGAGAAAAGAAGTAATGGGAAAATTTAATAAAACAGGTAAACGTGGTATGCCTGCGTTGAACACTTCTTCTCTTCCTGACCTTATCTTTACTTTGTTGTTCTTCTTTATGATTGTAACAACAATGCGTGAAGTAACATTGAAGGTTGAGTTTAAGGTTCCTCAAGCTACTGAATTAGAAAAGTTAGAAAAGAAATCCTTGGTTACATTTATTTATGTAGGGAAACCACTGCAAGAGTTTCGTAAAAAGATGGGTGCTGAAAGCCGAATCCAACTTAATGATCAATTTGCGGAGGTATCTGAGATCCAAGATTTTATTATTGCTGAACGTTCAACAATGAAAGAGTCTGATCAACCATTGATGACTGTTTCTCTTAAAATCGATAAGGATACTAAAATGGGTATCGTAACTGATATTAAGAATGCGCTTCGTCAAGCTTATGCTTTGAAGATTAACTACTCATCAAATTCTGAAGATTAATTCCTAGGGATGACACATAAAAAAAGAGGTATGAACTTAGTTCATACCTCTTTTTTTATGTATATATGTCAGATCAACAATACCCATATACATTCTTGTAGATTGCAGTCTTGATGGCATTGAAATTATTATCATCTACATCACCAAAAGCCATTAGATGCATGGGAAGAAAATCATCTTCTTCTCGATAGGGTGGTTGCTTATATTCGTTTGTCCATAGCTTATAACCGAAACGTTCATAGAAGCCTATGCGTCGTTTAGCGTCTTCTGTTTCCGGTATTTCTACTTCTAGTATAATGGGTAGTTCAGACAGTTTACAGAGTTCTTCTAATGCTTTTCTGCCATAGCCACCACTTCTCATTTTGGGGTCGATTGCAAAATGCTCTACGTAGATAAAGTTGTCTAAATTCCAATAAGTAAGTAAGCCTATAGGACTATTGCCATCTAAAATGATATTATTCTTGAACATAGGGTTCTTGTCTGTATAGGTACTCAATTCGTTTAGATCGCGATATTCTTCTTTCGGGAATGATTTGGTTAGCAATTCTTCCATATATTGGTAAAGAACTGCGTCTTTAGTAGTGATTGGTTTAAATGTAAGCATAAATAATAATTATTATTAGGGTTTAGTCATTGGTAGTATAAAATTCTATTAGTCGTAGGAGTGCTCTTTGGCACACAGGGCAAAAGACATCTGCTTGATTTGTTCGCATCCTACAATCGTTAGCTGGCCGGTAGATACCTTTACTTAGATATCCGGCACCCTCATATACACCAACAGGATATAGATGGGCTTCTTCTACCGGAGTTGGAATTGGTATTGTGGGTGAAAACATGTCAAACCACTTTTTTTCAGGGTATATCATTGTAGTTATATTCTGTTCCCAGGGTTCGATGTCGAGCGGATACATTGATTCGAACGCATCATTTTCGTAAAAATATTCGTCGCCTAATCCACCGAAGCTATGGCCAAATTCATGAGCAATTACGGGTTTGAATAAAGCGTGGTGAGTGGTTGTAAGTGTATAGGAATTGTAAATGCCACCGCCACCATATACATCCGTATTAGCCAATATTACTATATGCTCATAGGGGATACCAGCTAATGCATCATGAATCGCTTTTACATTGCTTGTGGTAAGATAACGGTCCGAGTAGAATGTGTCAAAATGTGATTTTACAGCTGTATCTTTCCATTCATTGTTGCGTGGAACAGAAATACCTTTATCTTTCGAGGCTGGCATTACTGCAACTACATTGAATTTATGTTTTGTACCCGCAAAAGGTTCGTAGAAGAATATGCTTTCCATGGCTTTTTTAGCATCCTCATAGAATGCTTCGCTTTCTTCAGCAGTATATCCTTCTGCAAGAATAGCTATATCAATGAGCTCTGAGGAATCACCATTTTTCATTATGTACTGATGTGGAGTAATATCTTTGGTCCCTTTTTGACTAATAAGTATATCTGTTGGGTTTACTACATGATTCATTCTTGCTACAGTGTCTTTCCGCTGATTAAATAGAAGTACTTCTATTTCTATGTTGTCCTTTGGATACGGCACAAGAAAAGAGTTCTCAAAGCTCTTGTTGAGTATTTTTGATTCATCGATAGTTAGCCATTCTTGGAAGAGCGAAGAAAATGATGTTTTGTAGATGATTTGTTTTGAATCATTATCTCTTACTATAATTTGACCATTGCCCTCGAGCGGCAGTTCGCTTAGATTATCTCTTCGGCCAGCCCATGAAGGTAAAGTAGACAACTGATCCAAAAACACATATTGATTTTCTGCATTCCCCGCAAATTGGTAGTCTAATCGTAATGTTTTATTATGAAAATATATGTTAAAGGGTTGTGCGGTGGAATTTAAAATCGAGAGCAATAAAAAAAGAGTAATGAATAATGTTCTAAATTTCATATCAAATAGTGTTTTTGTTTATCTACAAAGATACTAAGTATTTATAATTAAAAGATATATGGCAAAGAAAAGTGATAAATCATAGTATTTATTGCCAAAATATTGTCTAACTTTGCATTAACGTTTAGTATAATAAAACAAATTGATTATAAAAATGGGACATCATCAACTTGATTCTTTAGATGAACAGATTCTATCTTTAATTGCGACAAACGCACGTATTCCTTTCCTAGAAGTGGCTAGAGCCTGTAATGTATCAGGAGCTGCCATACACCAACGCATTCAGAAACTTACTAATTTGGGCATTTTAAAAGGCTCAGAATTCATTATAGATCCAGAAAAAATTGGTTACGAAACCTGTGCTTATATTGGTATCTTCTTGCGCAACCCAGAATCGTTCGATTCTGTAACTAAGGCGCTAGAGGCTATTCCAGAAGTAGTAGAATGTCATTTCACAACGGGTAAATACGATATGTTCATTAAAATATATGCTAAGAACAACCATCATCTATTAAGTGTCATTCATGATAAACTTCAGCCATTAGGATTGGCTCGAACTGAAACATTGATTTCATTTCATGAAGCCATTAAGCGTCAGATGCCTATCATGATAGATATACAAGAAGAAGAATAAATAGTATTAACGTCGCACATAGTCGACAAATGCATACGAGCAGGGATGTTTCTCATCAATAGGTTGAGAATCCCTGCTTTTTTCGTGCCATATATTTGGATATATTTCAGGGAAATACGCATCTGCATTTTCAGCGATAGCATCAATCTCTGTCAAACACAATTCATCTGCTATACCGATGGTTTGTTGATAAATACCTTCGCCACCTATGATGTAAATATGTTCATCTGCTTTGCAAGATTGAAGGGCTTCATCAATCGAAGTGAAAAGTTCGGCATCTGGACATAGGAAATCCTTATTAGTGGACAATACTATATTGCGACGATTGGGTAGGGCGCCTTTAGGAAGCGATTCGAAAGTCTTACGGCCCATTAATATAGTATTCGCAGTTGTTAATTGTTTGAATCGTTTCAAGTCATTTGGAAGCCAAAACAAAAGTTTATTTTCAAAACCTATGGCTCTATTCCGATCTATTGCGGCGATAATGCTGATTTTACTCATATCAGATGCGTGTTTGTTTTAGATTGCTACCTTTCCAGCGATATGTGGATGTGGATCATAGTTGATCAGTTCGAAGTCATCGAATACGAAATCAAAAATCTCTTTCCGTTCAGGGTTGATCTTCATTTGTGGAAGAGATCTGAAGTCGCGTTCCAGTTGTAGTTTCACTTGATCTATATGGTTGATATAGATGTGTGCATCTCCTAAGGTGTGTACAAAATCGCCTGCCTGAAGTCCAGTGACTTGCGCCATCATTTGAAGTAGCAATGCATAAGAAGCAATGTTGAAAGGTACGCCCAAGAAAATATCGGCACTACGTTGATAGAGTTGTAGGCTTAGTTTGCCATCTGCCACATAAAACTGGAAGAAAGCATGGCATGGTGGTAAGTTCATTTTATCCAAATCACCAACGTTCCAAGCGCTAACGATGATGCGTCTTGAATCGGGATTGTGACGGATAGTTTCCACCGCTTCGGTTATCTGATCAATAGAGCCACCATTATAATCGGGCCAAGAGCGCCACTGGTAGCCATAGATATGACCTAAGTCGCCATTTTCATCTGCCCATTCATTCCATATACGCACTCCATTGTCTTGGAGATATTTCACGTTGGTGTCTCCTTTCAAAAACCACAATAATTCATGGATGATTGATTTAAGATGAAGCTTCTTCGTAGTCAGACAGGGAAAACCTTCGGAGAGGTCAAATCGCATTTGGTGTCCAAATATACTAATAGTGCCTGTACCTGTACGGTCTTCTTTGCGTACGCCTTCAGTAAGCACGCGGTTTAAGAGGTCGTGATATTGCTTCATCTTGGTTTTTCTGAATTTGTTGATGCAAAATTATAAAAACGGTGTGAAAAGATTGGCGAACCATCCAACAAACTTTTTAAATGCTGAACGTTTCTTCCATACGGCAGGTGTCAATAGCGTACATTCTTCCTTGTCGGCTATAAACATACTATCTAGTTCTGCCGTTATTCCGGCATCAAATATGAATGCATTGGTTTCATAGTCGTAGCGCAGGCTGCGACTATCTAGGTTGGCAGATCCAACGGTACAGAAGGCACTGTCCACCATCATGATCTTTGAGTGATGAAACCCTTCATTGTAGAGGTATATATTAGCGCCACGTTTCATTAATTTGTGCACTTTGTAGAGTGATGCATCGGGCGTGAAGAAAATATCTGATTTTGCCGAAATCATGATCTCTACGTTCACGTCGCGCTTCAGCGCATCATACAGTGCTTTTTTGATAGAAGATGTGGGGACAAAATATGGATTCACAATGCGAACGCACTCTTGTGCTGCTTTGATGGATTCAGCGTAGCTATGCCCCATATTGCGGCTATTTTCGCGTGGAGTACGATCTACAATAGCTATCGTTATGCCATTTAGGCTATCAGCTTCTTCCGAATAATCAGAGTAATAGGCATCGCCACCGATGTTTTGTTTAGTCGAGCGGTTCCATATTTCGAGGAATATGTCTTGTAATACATTTACAGCAGGTCCTTCGATACGCACATGCATATCGCGCCATTCGCCTATTTTGGGGAGTCCCAGAATGTAGTAATCTGCAACATTCATTCCACCCGTATAGCTCACTTTGCCGTCTATCACCACTATTTTGCGATGATCGCGTGGATAGATATGATTGAACCAAGGAAACTTAATAGGGTCAAACTTGATGATTTCTACCCCAGTTTCGCGGATAGCTTTCAAATGCTTTTTCTTTAAAGGGCGATTGTTGGACAAGTTACCAAAAGCGTCGAACATGGCACGGACCTCAACCCCTTCTTTGGCTTTTTGTGCTAGAAGTTCAAAAAGAGCATTTCCGATAGAGTCATTGCGAAAATTGAAATATTCTAGATGTATATGGTGCTTTGCGCTACGAATAGCCTCAAACATATCCTCAAACTTTTCTTGACCACTTGTCAATAAAGTTACCTTGTTACCATAAGTGATGGGTATATCTATCTCTCGCATGAAACGAAGTACTTCTTCGTCGCTAGAAATATGCGAGATAGTATCATTGGCAGTTACATGCAGCGTATCAGCTGGGTTGGCATAGAACACGTTTGCTACAAATAGTAGCAATAAAATTACGATATGACGTCTCAAAATGTTTAGTTTTAACTTTCTTATTTTTTGAAACAACAAAGATACATTAAGTCTGTTTTTGTCAACGTCGCTTTAATACCTCATTTATTATAGTTTAACAATGTTGTCTTACTAACTATCTAGTTTTATTTAAGCTATTTATAACGTCAATCCCAACTCCATACATTTCGAAGACCGATGATGCAAAGAACTACTACAGCTATGATAATAGAAGTCGGGTCGATGAAGAAATCTTGTTTCTGAATGATCGCTACATAGACATTACGCAAGGATTGTATGATAGCTAACCAGCCATCAAATATAAAGAACAGAACGATAGCTGTAAACAATACTAATGCACCCCATATCTTTAATAGCGGGCTTACGCGATATGGCAAGGATTTTATGACTTTAGCACTAAATCCATCATCTACGACCTTTTGCTTATGCGAAGCAAAAAAGTCTCTAATCATCTTATCATCATTTTCCATCATAACCATTTTGTTTTAAGTAGTTGGCCATTTTATCTTTGGCTCTCGACAAGTGGCTTTTCACGGTGCCGGCAGGCATACCAGTAATGGTTGCTATCTTGTCAATACTTACGTCTTCCATATAGAACAATGAGATGCAGGTTTTTTCCACCTCTTTTAGTATTTTTAGTGCTTGATAGATATCCATTTGCTGGCCGATGTTCTGTTGTTCGGTGCAGTGGTGATTATCTATCTCGCGTGCATCAAGGTCGGCGGTTTCCTTTTGTGTGCGAATATAGTCATAAAACACGTTATATGCAATGCGGTATAGCCATGTAGAGAAATTAGAGAGATTTTTGAAAGAGGCTATATGCGTATAGGCTTTAATAAATGTTTCTTGTGCCAGATCATCACTCAATGCGCCATCACCATAGGTCTGATTTAAGAAAAATCTCCGCACAGCCGATTGGTATTTTTTTACCAACTGGTCAAAGGCTCTGGTATTATTGAATACCACAACCTGTGCCACTAGCGCTATGTCGTTGAGTTGACTCATTTGTCGCTATCGTTGTCGCTGTCTTTAGGTTTTTGGCTATTGCGTTGCGCCACTATATATTGACCTATGCCGTTGCACATCACTAGTATACCAATACATCCGATAGCAAAATTGGTCAATGCCCATAGAAAAATGAACAATCCCAGTCCCAAACAAATATTTTTAATGCCTTTGTTCTGTGTATCCTTATTTACAGTGGTTTTAAGAAACTCTTGCGGTATGGGTTGACCCGATTCAATGGCTTTTTCAATTACTCTATATCTATTCTTGCGATTCTTATAATTGAAATACAGTGCCAATGCAACTATAAAGATCGGTGTGCCGAAGATTAGCAATACTGCCAAGAACCCAATCGCCAGACCACGTTTAGCTTCGTCGAAACTATCAACAAATTCACTGTGGATGGTGCGCGCAATATCAACTCCGCTTCCAGAAGAATAATAATCGGCATCATTGTCTGTGCTATCCCCGTCTATAACAACACTAACCACAGTTTCTCCCTCTTCATCCGTATCGTTATAAGTAGGTGTGTAGGTTACAGCAGTTCTTGCTCCAGTGGTTTGTTGAGCAATGCTGTCTGAGGTATTAATTGAACTGTTCTGTGCGTTCGCTGTCAATAGACTAGTAAGCACCAATAAGCTAATAATCATTTTTAGTTTCATATATTCATTTTTAGTTTTTCTTTTTATGTTATATTAGACGTGAGTTCTATCGTGAAAGTTGCAATATACTTCAAAAAAGATGAATTAAAGTTTGTATGTTATCGATATAATTAACTTATTTGTAAAATGAATGCTAAATTAACTGTATTAGTCGATATAAACATACAAATCTACTTTCTTTTGTATCAGAAGTTTAAGAAGTTTCAGAAATGAATGTAGGATTTATGCCCGACACTAGTTATTTAATTCATTTTTGGACTATTGTTCATTGCTTCACAGCAACTGCTAATTCAGTTTTCGGCTACTATATAGATAGGCTGCGAAAGACTTATTGACTAGCCTTGTTCATCGAGTGGACTAACCGTGCTTACCTAGCGCAATAAGGCTGCCCAGCAAATGTGCGAATCGGTGCGTAAAATGCCTATGATAGTACTTTGAATGTGGCTTAGAATTGCTTATTTGATAATGTAAAAAAACTAAGTATTAAACAAATGTATATTTCTAACTGTTAAATCATATACACATAACATTACACACCTCTCCAATTATGGCAATATATATAATAGTTATCATTACTTCTGTTGCAGTCGTAATTTTATATCAGATCATCAAGAAACAAATACAGAAAACTGTACTCAGAGAAGTAGCTCAGCAACAAAACATATTAAGACAAAAAGAAGAGATGATTAAAAATCTGGATATGGCTATACAATCATCCAATCTTATTGCATGGAGCTATGAAATCATGACAAAGAACCTTCATGTAGTCTATGGTTATAAGAAGGAATATGATGTTTCAAAAACAGAGTTTCTGAAACACATTCATCCTAACGATAGAAAATCGTTGGAAATGATGATTGATGGACTGAGTAATGGTGAATCTGTTGATCCAGACCGTCAGCTGACTATTCGTATACGCTTCCCACATTATAATCCTGATTATTATATCCCGTTCGAAGTGAATCTTCTATCAGAGACGAATGGCGTAGGAATAGTGACTACTATTTTTGGCATCTGCAAGGATATAGCCAAGATTCATTATTGTCAGAAAGAGCTAAACCAGAAAGTAGAACAATTACAGATCATCAACAATAATATTCCCGCAGGAATTATCTATTTTGACAAGGAGGGTATATTACGTGACTATAATCCGTATTGCGAAAAGCTTTTTGGAGTGTATGATAATATTGATATAATAGGTAAACTGAACTTCTACGACGTGACACGAGTTCATGGTATACGTGACATGTTAAAAGGGGGGGCAGTGGTGCACTATTCCATTCTTTACACCGATTTGTCAAAGGTGATGTCTCAATATCTGGATATAACAAAACCTCATGGTGATGTGTTTGATATCAGTTGTGCACCAGTTATAGATAAAAAAGGGAAACTCACAGGCTATATATTACTTTATGATGATGTAACCGAAGTAACTGCAAGCAGGCAAGAAATTGAAAATCTTCGAACCAACTTATCGTTAGCACTAGATGCGGGTAAAATGAGTGCTTGGATTTATGATGTATATAATGAAACATTTACTCTGATTCATGGCACACCCATGCGCAATGGTACTGTTACTTGGAAAGAATATACTGATATTATCCATCCAAATGACCGTATGATATTGATAGATGCTATTGATAAAATCAAGAATAATAATGTAGAGACTGAAGAAATATGCTTTAGAGTGCGACTAGAAGACCAATGGAGATGGATGAACTGCCAGATGATAGGAAAGAAAGATGTTGAAGGAAAAATTACTCACATCACCGGTACACGTAGGGATGTAACGGATGAACTGAATATTCGCGAAAAGCTAGAATTGATAAATAAAGAACTGGAAAAGAGTCATGCCGAGATCAAGGAAAAAGAAGCAATGCTTCGTCTGATTTTAGAAAAAATTCCTGTTCCAATTTATATGAAAGACCCTAATCATAGTTATATCACTATTTATCAAAATTCGGCATGTAATAAAATGTTTGGTTTTAGGTGTGATCAACAGATTAACTCATTTCTTGCTAAAGACGAGATTGCAAGACAATATGAAACTGATAAAATTGTATTTGAAACGGGGCAAACCTATGAAGCTATTGAAAGTCTACTTTTTAAAGACGGACATGAACAGAATACACGAGTCTGTAAAATGCGGATCAGTTATAATAATAGCTATAGACTACTTATTGTACGCTGGGATCTTACCGAACAAAAACAATTGTTGCAGGCTTCCAAATTCTTGTCAATCTCCTTGCCAGCTCTAAAAGCATATACATGGGTCTATAATTGTAATACGGGTATACTTACCTATGGACCGATGTTTGCTTCTATGGGAGGAGATGTGCGCAGGAATACCCTTGAACGTTTTGCCGAAGTGATTTATAGAGAAGATAAAATAAACTTTTTGAAAGAGTTTGGTAGCTTTTGTCGACAAGAATCAGGTGAGAAATCTATATTCTACCGTTGTGATCTAGGTAATAGGGGTGAGTTTGAATGGTGGGAGTGCCGAGGAATCATTGAAAATGAGTACAGTGAGACCAATGGTAATGTAAAGATGATCTATGGTATGGATATTAATATTGATAAACAAAAGAAATCCGAACTAGATATACAAAAAACGAAGATAGAACTGGATCGTCTAAATAAACAGAATAATTTGATTTTGGACAATTCATCATCAGCTTTTGTTTATCTGACCCCCGATTTTGTAGTTCAATGGGAGAATATAGATAAGGTCTTTTGTGGTAAATCGATACAATCGTATCAATATGGCAAAAGATGCTATGAACAGTTAGGTTTAGACGCACCATGTGATAAATGTCCAGCTTTTCGCGCTATTGACAAAGGCGAAGTTTGCTCCTGCGAATTTGAAGTAGACGATTCATTGGTGGTGGAGACTTTTGCTACGCCGATAAAAACAGAAAAAGGATTGGAAGGTATTGTGTTGCGTATAAATGATATCACCGAACGTAGAAGACTGATCGACGAACTGAAGTTGGCCAAAGAACAAGCCGAACAAGCTGATGTATTGAAATCTGCTTTTTTGGCAAATATGTCGCACGAGATACGCACACCACTTAATGCTATAGTCGGTTTTTCAGAGCTTTTACCTATGGCAAATTCGGACGAAGAAAGAGCCGAATTTATGAATATCATTAACATGAATAATGAGCTGTTGCTCCGATTGATAAATGATATATTGAATCTATCGAAAATAGAAGCCGGGATAATCGAATTGAAAAATGAAATTTTCGACTTAGTGCCTGCTTTTGACGAAGTATATAATAATTTTAAAAAGCGCATCAAGAACCATGAACTAAGCTTATGCTATGATAAGCATTTCACGTCATGTCAAATCTATCTAGATAAAGATAGACTGATGCAAGTATTGACCAATTTTTTGACCAATTCTTTGAAATATACTAGTGAAGGGACTGTTGAAATGGGTTTTGAATTGCTTGAAGATGCGATCAAGATTTACGTGAAAGATACAGGCATAGGTATTGATAAAGAAAAGCATGATAGAGTGTTTCAACGCTTCGAAAAGTTGGATTCCTTTGCCCAGGGTACTGGCTTAGGATTATCCATCTGCAAAGCTATCACGGATATATATAAAGGTCAGATAGGCTTTAAATCGGAAAAAGGCGAAGGTGCGCTGTTTTGGGCAACGTTCCCAACTAATATCATTGTTTCAGTGCCCAAAGCAGAAACAGTAAGATCGTAATCTGGTTCGCGATCATGTGAATCATGTTTGACTAATTCTTTTAATAATGAAAGGACAATGTTAAACACTTGTCTTTAATTCGCTCTTTATTGTTAACTTTGTTTGGTGTTAGCCTTATGGGCTATGAATATTTATTGTTTCATTGGATAAATTTTTGATATTGATGGATTTGCCTCGCTCTTTTGAAGATAATACCCGCAAACTTTTGGGTGATGATGACTTTGATAGGTTTTTATCGGCACTTGCCGACGAAGCTCCCGTCACCATTCGAGTAAACACTGAGAAACGATCTGCTGACTTGTTGGCGACAAAAGTTCCTTGGGCAAGCGATGCTTATTATTTGGATGAGCGTCCTACTTTCACGTTTGATCCATTGTTTCATGCCGGTAGTTACTATGTACAAGAAGCTTCGTCAATGTTTGTAGAGCAAGCATTGCGTTGTTACATGCCCGAGAAACCATTACGAGCACTCGACTTGTGTGCAGCTCCTGGAGGTAAATCCACTTTAGTGCGTAGCCTATTGCCTTCAGGTTCGTTGCTAGTGGCCAACGAAGTGATGCGCAATCGTGTGCAGATATTAGCCGAAAACCTTACAAAATGGGGATGCCCAGATGTTGTAGTCACTAACAGTAGTTCAGCCGATTTTACGCAACTTAAAGGCTTTTTCGATATTATTCTGACAGATGTTCCTTGCTCGGGCGAAGGTATGTTTCGTAAAGATGCAATATCAATAGAGGAGTGGAGTCCAGAGAATGTGACACTGTGCTGGAAACGTCAACAAGAAATCATCGCTGATATCTGGCCTGCATTGAAGCCAGGTGGATTATTGATTTATAGCACATGTACCTATAACACGAAAGAGGATGAGGAGAACATAAAATGGATAGCGCAAGAATATGGAGCCGAAATATTACCTATTCCAATCAATCCTGAATGGAATATCACAGGTAATCTTCTCGAAGGAGAGAATTTCCC